>JAJRPL010000295.1 GCA_024280815.1 Bacteroidota bacterium | reverse complement strand
CCTAGCCCTTCCCAAAGGGAAGGTAACTTATACAGAACAACAATTAATCATAAAGAATAACAACTTGAAATACTACAGTTTAAATAGAAAAGCAACAAAAGTAAGTTTTAAAGATGCTGTTATCAAAGGCTTGGCTGAAGATAAGGGTTTATACTTCCCTGAAGATATTCAGAAACTATCTTTAGATTTTATAGCTAATATTGAGCAATACTCCAATGAAGAAATTGCATTTGAGACCATCAAACAATTTATTGGTGATGAGATTCCTAGTCACATTTTAAAAGAAATCATTAAAGAGACACTGAGTTTTAATTTTCCGCTGGTTGATATTGAAAACAATATAAAGACATTAGAGTTGTTTCACGGACCAACAATGGCTTTTAAAGATGTTGGTGCTCGTTTTATGGCTCGTTGTTTGGGCTATTTGAATAGAGAGAGTGATAAAGAAGTTACCGTATTGGTAGCAACTTCTGGAGATACTGGTGGTGCAGTGGCTAGTGGTTTTTTAGGTGTAAAAAATGTCAATGTTGTTATTTTATATCCTAGCGGAAAAGTTAGTGAAGTGCAAGAAAAACAATTGACTACCTTAGGTCAGAACATCAAAGCCTTAGAAGTTGAAGGTACTTTTGACGATTGTCAAGCCATGGTTAAAAAAGCATTTTTAGACCAATCGATTAATTCAAAAATGCAATTAACATCTGCTAACTCTATCAACATCGCACGCTGGTTACCTCAGATGTTCTATTTTTTCTTTGCCTATAAACAATTGAAAAATAAAGATAAAAAACTTATATTCTCTGTACCTAGTGGTAATTTTGGAAATATTTGTGCAGGTATGATGGCAAAGCAACTAGGGTTGCCTATTTACCATTTTATAGCAGCTAATAATGTCAATAATGTTGTGACACGTTATTTACAGACAGGAAACTATCAAATAACACCTTCACATCAAACCATTTCTAATGCTATGGATGTTGGTGACCCGAGTAATTTCATTCGTATTCAAGAAATTTATAAGAACGATTTTGAAGCATTAAAAACCGACCTTCACTCCTATTCCTTTACAGATGAACAAACACGTGAAGCGATGCTAAAAATCTATAAAGAATCAAATTATATCGCAGATCCGCATGGAGCTGTAGGTTATCTAGGGCTCAAAAACGATAATTTGCCAAACGATGCCTACGGCATCTTTTTAGAAACAGCACATCCTGTAAAGTTTTTAGATGTTATTGAGCCAGTAATCAATAATACAATTGATTTGCCCACTCAAATTAAAGCTATAATTGGCAAAACAAAAGTAGCGACTTTAATAAGTACTTATGATGAGCTAAAGTCTTTTTTATTGGATAAATAAACTGTAATTTTGTAGTTGTTACACAGAGTTTCGCAGAGAAACACAGAGAGTCAATGAATATTTTTTAATTATTTAATCATCAAAAATGAAAAACACTGCTTTAACTTCTATTCACGAAACACTCGGAGCAAAATTAGTCCCATTTGCAGGATACAATATGCCTGTTCAATATGAAGGCATCAATATAGAACATGAAACCGTTAGAAATGCTCTAGGTGTTTTTGATGTTTCTCATATGGGTGAGTTTTTAATATCTGGACCAAAAGCTTTGCAACTCATCCAGAAAGTTACTTCTAATGATGCTGAAAAACTTAAAGTTGGCGATGCTCAATATTCTTGTTTCCCTAATGACAAAGGAGGTATTGTTGATGATTTAATTTGCTATCGTATAAAAGAAGATACTTATTTATTGGTTGTAAATGCTTCTAATATTGAAAAAGATTGGAAATGGATTTCTAGTTACAATGAGACTATAGGTGCAGAAATGCGTGATTTATCAGAAAATTATTCTCTACTTGCTATTCAAGGGCCAAAAGCTGTAGAAGCTATGCAAAGCTTAACATCGGTTGATTTGTCTGAAATCAAATTTTACACTTTTAAAATAGCTGATTTTGCAGGAATTGACCATGTTATTATTTCGGCTACTGGCTATACTGGTTCTGGGGGATTTGAAATTTATTGTAAAAATGATGAAGTAACACAAATTTGGAATAAAGTTTTAGAAGCTGGAGCTGATTTTGGTATCAAACCTATTGGATTAGCAGCTAGAGATACCTTACGTTTAGAAATGGGCTACTGTTTGTATGGAAATGACATTAATGATACCACTTCTCCTCTAGAAGCTGGTTTGGGTTGGATTACAAAGTTTACCAAATGCTTTGTAAATGATACATATCTGAAAAAACAAAAAGAAGAAGGCATAAAAAGAAAGCTTGTTGGTTTTGAATTGGATGAAAGAGGTATACCACGTCATGATTATGAAATTGTTGATGCTGATGGTACTAAAATAGGAATTGTTACTTCTGGTACGATGAGTCCTAGTTTGAAAAAAGGCATCGGACTAGGTTATGTACAGAAAGAATTTTCAAAATCAGGTTCTAAAATCTATATCCAAATAAGAAAAAAAGTAGTCCCTGCAACAGTAGTAAAATTACCTTTTTATATGGGGTAATTTTAGGAACTAGGAATTATATGCCAATTGTGGTTAAATTTGAAAAATAAAACATTTAACCACAATTTAAAATCTCAGATGCATATTATTCAGTATCTTCACCAAAATTTTTTTAAAAATGGATTTAACCAACCCTTTGGTGTATGGAGCACCAGCATTTATAGCCTTTATTTTGCTAGAATTGGCATATAGTAAAACTCATGATGATAAAGATTTATATGAATGGAAAGATTTATTTGCAAGTGGAGCCATGGGTATTGGTTCTGCAATTATTGCTCCTGTTATAAAAATAATTTTTGCAATTGTATTATTTAAATTTACATATGAACTTTTTAACCCTCTTGTTGATGGAATACGTACCAATGTATTAGGATATGAGTCTTTTGGTTGGGCTTGGTATATTTGGTTGATTTGTCAAGTGTTAGATGATTTTGCCTATTATTGGTTTCATAGAGCAAATCATGAAATTCGAATTTTTTGGGCTGCTCATATCGTACATCATTCATCAGACAATTATAACTTCGGGACTGCTATTCGTAACGGATGGTTTACAGTTTTATATAAACCATTTTTTTATATGTGGATTCCAGCTTTAGGTTTTCACTATGAAATGCTAGTAGTATGCATGGGAATTGAAGCTTTATGGCAATTTCAATTACATACTAAGTATGTGCCAAAATTAGGATTTCTAGATAAATTCTTAAATACACACACTCAGCACCAGGTACATCACTCAAAAAACATTGAGTATATGGACAAAAACCATGGAGGTTATTTAAACCTTTTTGACAAAATGTTTGGTACTTGGAAAGCTTATGATGAAAATATAGATATCGAGTTTGGTGTAACTACACCTCCTGAATCTTATAACCCACTTGTTATACTAACCCATGAATATGGAGATATTTGGAAAGATATAAAAAAATCAAAAAGTTTTAAAGAAAGTTTTATGTATATTTTTGGACCTCCAGGATGGAGTGTAGATGGCAGCACACAAACCATAAAACAAATACAACGAGAGATGAAAGCCGAAAGTCTTAAAAATAAAAATTAACTATATTTCTCTTTTAATTTTACTTTTTGATATTCTCTTTGTAATATCTGGTATGTAGATTTTTGAGCAATCTGTTCAATAGTCTCACCTTGAATAACTACCTTCTGTTCTTTGATATCTATACGGTATATTAACTGCAAGTATCCTTCAAAATTAGTTGCTAAAAGGTGATGAATTTGATGATAAATTACTTTGATTAAATCTTCTGGCACTATAAATTCATCTAACTCAATGTCTAGACCACATAAATTAAAATCTTTCTGAAGCTGCTCTATAACCTTTATATAATGATTATTTTTATAAATTTCAGAAACAATTGCTAATGCATTATTCATCTAACAAATTTAACCTAAAATAGTATTATTTTCTACCATATATTTCGTATTATTATTCACTAATACTCCAAACTATGAAGAAAATAATAACACTGCTAATTTTAATAAATATTACCTTAATTAACGCTCAAGAAACGGCATCTAAAATGGGACCTATTCTTAACGATTTTGGTCAAGTATTTCAAATCACTAATCCTGAATTAGCATTAGATTCCACTAAAGTTTATAAAGTAATTTTTGATGTGTATACCAATCCTGCAAAAAAAGAGGGTAGTATAAACCCTTTACTTAATACTGTAGCTAGATATTTAAATATGCATGCTCAATATGGTGTCCCTGCAAAAAACATGAAAGTTGTTGTAGTACTACATGGTGCAGCTACTAAGAGTGCATTAAATACTGAAGGATTTACATCATTATTTAAAACTGAAAATCCTGATTTAAAATTGATAAATGCATTAAATACTGTTGATGTTAAATTATTTGTTTGTGGCCAATCCTTTTTAGCTTACGGATATGAT
>JAJRPL010000294.1 GCA_024280815.1 Bacteroidota bacterium | reverse complement strand
TATACCATGTTTTTCTTTATTGATTTGACTTTTTTTCTCATCATACTCAAATTTCACATAAATCCTTTCATTTGAATATAGAAAGTATACTTTAATTATACTATTTTTGTCAAGGGTTAGAAGTTATTGTGGAAGTTAACGTTCGACTTCAGTGACGCGAGCGTTCACTGCTAGGCTTTGTTAGATTCTGCCAAATTTCCAAGTTCATCTTTAAAAGGAATAATTTGCTCAAATAATCTATGATAGGAAGTGCCAATTGCTCCTTTAAATAATTTTATATTAGGAGGGAATAACCCTGTCATAAGAATTTGTTTCCTTGCAATTCCTGGATATGGATCTATATATACGATGTTCTTAATCCCCAATTGATACGCCTTTTTAGCACATAACTCACAAGGGGAAGCAGTTGTATATAAGGTCCCACCTTTAATACCTTCTCCTCCATATTTAGCTAATTGTAAAAAAGCATTTTCTTCTGCATGTAAAGAGCGAGTGTGAACTTGATTCCCTTTTTCATCTGGATTATAACTTGTATAAACAGACTTAAAACAAAATGATTGATTCAATCCTGTATCTTGATTAATTCTTGGAGACTCTTTCAACTTTTCTTTAAAAGTCTTTGATTGTTCATAAGCACTATATGCAACTGACTTTGAATGGCAATCTAAGTCATCAACACTTCTTAATAAACAAGGTGTTTGTCCTTCTGCCACACTATTCCATCCTACTGACTTCAAAGAACCACATTCATTAGTTACACTTGCGCCTACTTGTCGAGAAATACATCCTGAATTTAATTTAGCTGTATAAGCTATTTGCATCATCTTCTCATCTAAAGATGGTGTTATTAGTCCAGGATGCATTATTAAAGAAATATATTTTATAAGTTGTCCATGCAACTCTAAAAAGTTATCAGAATCAACTTTTCCATTATTTACAATATATATATCACTTTTTGCAATACAGTCTTGTATATTTTGTGATACAAAATTTTCTAAATTTTTCAATGCTTTATCTTGTTGTTCTTTTTTACTTTGTTTTTCAATTTCTTCTTGGGTCATTTGACTGTTTTTATATAATCTATTTTCTACATCGCTATCATCAGCATTAATGGCAAATAAATAAAATGAAGCATATTTTTCCTTGAAATACATAGCTTCCAATGAATTTCTTATTGCGTCAATTGTAATTAGTGTAGGTACTTTATTTAAGTCATTATGAGACTTAATTATTTCAATAAATAAGTCTATTGATTCAGGTATAGTGTATATATTTGATGCATCTTTTTTATTTTCATCTAATTTTACATCACCATATAACCTGATATTATCACCAATCAATTGAAAAATATCTGTGAAGTTTTTATAGGATTTTTTTTCTAAAATTTTTCTAAATTGATTTGAAATTTCAATAAGGTCTTCAGTTATTAACTTATAGACTTTAGTTATTTCATCAGAATCACATTTTAAATCATTTTTATTAAATATACTTTTGAATTTTTCATGTGCTTCGTTGTATTTAACTTTAAAACCTTTTTCGAGTTGAATAATTTTTCCATAAAGCTTTAGTCTCTTATTTAATGCAGGTTCATTTTCTTTATCATTTTTATGTGCTTTTTGAACTTTTTCATCAAATTCTTTTAGTATGTTATTAAATTCATCAAAATTATATTTCAATATATATGTAATTATAATATCAGATGCTCTTATTGTAGTGAATGGCTTCCAGTTTTTTTTATAAAACTTATCAACAATAAATTTCTTTCTATTTTTGTCATTAGATGAATCATCAATACATAAATCTTTTAATTTATGTTCTTTTTGCTCAGTAGCTAAAAATTTAGCAGCTGTTGAACAACCACTTCCAATTCTACCCGTTAGGCCAACGATAATAAAGTTTTTTCTGTTTTTATAAATTGATGGTATCAATAAAATTCCTTTTGTAATCTAACTATTTATTAGAGGAACACAATGTCCTACTATTCTTGTATTTTTCATATTAGTAGTATATCAATAATGTCCGACTATTTTGTCAAATATGTCAATATGCCATATTTTTATCACATTTCTCCAAAAACTATACAATCATAAAAATTGCTTATGTCCTTTAAGTCGGATATTAGCCAATATTTGGACAAAGTGTTCCTCTCATTGTTATATTTTGGCAATAGAGGACATAATGTCCTGCTATTTTTAGGAGTAAAGGGAATTAGTTAACATAACTAGATATACGAATTTCGTGGTTTGGGTAAATTTTAGCTGCATACTTTTGCACAGCTTTTAGCCCCCTCTCTATAGCTATCAAATCAGTCCTGGTGGTATTAAACTGATTTGATTTTGGTTTTTAATTCAACTTCTTTGAATGAAGCCGAAAATTGGTGTTTTGATACTGTTAAATTGAAATAAATATGATCATTTTTGTTATAGCTAAATGACATATTTACGGTGTGCCCAGTAAATGGTAATAATCCGAAAGAGTTTGACTGATACGAAAGTTTGAAATTTTGTTTAGTCATTATTTCTAAAACTTCACTGGATATCTTATCGACCTTTTCATCTGTTTCGGATAGCGAATTAATAGTACTCTTAGTACCAATATCGACTGATTTAATGCTTCTGTTTACAAGCATTGAATCGGGTGGTACACATGCAACCATAGTGCTTAGCAATAAAATAACTATAAGTATTCGACAAACCATGTTTTGACCTAAACTATTTGTTAAGGGAACACAATGTCCTACTATTCTTATATTTTTCATATGAGTAGTATATCAAAAACGTCTGACTATTTCTAAAATATGGCAATGTAGGGTTGGCTTCAGCCGACCAAAACATATAAAACAAAACAACAATAGAACTTTTATATTGAAATACATTTATCATGGTCGGCTGAAGCCAACCCTACAGTTCTTACAATAACAGAAGGTAGTAACAAAAAAAGAGGTATAATCAACCTACCGTCTCCTCCGACCCCTATACCCACCACGACTACCACTATTCCCATACCCACGTTTTCCAGAAGTATGACAGCTATCACAGATGCTAAATCTATAGCTAAAGTCCAAGACCTTTCCACATTTACGGCACTGCTTGGTGAAGTGTCCTTGGCGTAGGGAGTTTTCTATGTAGTTGTTTAGGCGTACTCTGGCTTGTAGGGCTTTTTCTACATCTTGGAAGATATCG
>JAJRPL010000293.1 GCA_024280815.1 Bacteroidota bacterium | reverse complement strand
TAATCAAAGAAGTTCACATACAGAACCAACGATACGCGGAGGAGGTATTATATTTTACTTGGCAATTGTTATCTTTTTTATTCTTTCGGAATTTAAATATCCTTATTTTTTTTTAGCAGTTACCTTAATAGCTTTTGTAAGTTTTATTGACGATTTAATTATGCTAAGCCCTAAAGTGAGGCTCATTGCACATTTTTCAACGGCATTTCTATTGCTTTGGCAATTAAGCTTATTGAGTAGCCCTATTTGGTTGCTGATGCTTATTCCAATTGTTATAGTTGGTTTTTTTAACCTCTATAATTTTATGGATGGGCTAAACGGAATGACTGGCTTGTATAGTATAGTAGTTTTAAGTGGGTTTTTTGCGATAAATAATAAAGAGCATCTGGTAAATTCTGATTTAATTATTTATGGTTTACTAGCGTTAGTAATATTCGGTTTTTTTAATTTTAGAAAAAAAGCTAAGTGGTTTGCTGGTGATATTGGAAGTATGACCATGGCCACATTGTTATTCTTTTTAGGAGCCAAATTTATGATAGAGTTAGAAGCTCCAATAATCATATTAATCATAGTAGTTTACGGTGTTGACAGCTCGCTAACTATTTTTTTAAGAATGCTAAGAAGAGAGAAGATTACAGAAGCTCATCGACATCATTTATATCAACGCTTTGTTGATGTAGATAAATGGTCTCATTTAAAAGTATCATTTGTATATGCTGGTGTTCAATCCTTAATAAACCTTTTAATTTATTACTTTTACAAATCAAATTGGACGCAACAATTTTCAATAATTATTATTGTAATTTTAGCTATTTTATATCTATATTTAATTAATTTTTATAAAAAAGTTGAAAATAAAAATTCGTAAAATTCATTTTTAATTGCGACCTTTGTAAAAAGGAGTTGCTAAACATAAGTGTAATTAATTATCAATGATAAAATCATTTTTTTTAAAAGAAGCGAATGCGGTTGTATCTAGATTGATAGTATTATTGATAGATATATCTATCGTTTTACAAACGTTTTTTCTTGCCTATTTAATCCGCTTTAACTTTGTGTTGAGTTTTCAAGAATTCGGATTCTTATCACAAATGTTGTTGGTTGCTGTTTTAGCAACACTTAGTTTTTTAATTGTAGGTTCTCATAAAGGGACAATCAGGCATACGGGTATGCGAGATGCTATCAATATTTTTTATGGGGTTGTTATTTTATTTGTAACCTTAGTAATTATAGCTTTGATTCATAGAGAGTTTGATGTTTTAAGACGGTTTTCTGCACCATTATCGGTATTAATTATTCATTTTTTATTAAATGTTATTATATTAATTGCTGGTCGTTTTATTTTTAAAAGTTTAATTAATAGAATAACCACTGAATATAAAAGCCCCAAAAACACCTTAATTTATGGAGCTGGAGATTCTGGGTTATTAACCTATGCAACCATTATCAATAGTCTGAATAACAATGCAAATATTATCGGATTTATTGATGATGATAAGAAAAAAAGATGGAAAAAATACGATAGAGTAAAAGTACATTTACCTAAAGATATTACTCAAGAATTTATAGAGAAAAATAACGTCAAAGAAATTATTGTTTCCATTCATAATATCAAACCTTTAAGAATGATTGAGATTGTTGATAGTTTAATTCCGCTTCCTGTAAAAGTGAAGGTAGTTCCACCAGTTGAACAATGGATTGATGGAAATTTAAATGTTGGACAAATAACCGAAGTTAAAATTGAAGATTTACTGAGTAGAAATCCTATCAAAATTAACAATCCAATTCTTCAAAAAGAGTTGAATGAAAAAATTATTTTGATAACAGGTGCTGCAGGATCAATTGGTAGTGAAATTGCTTGTCAAGTCGCAAATTATAACTACAAAAAATTAATTTTGCTTGATCAAGCAGAGTCTGATTTATATGAAGTTCAGCAAAATTTCGCTAGAAAAAACGTCAAAAATTTTGTCATAGAAATAGCTGATATTAGAAATAAACAACGTTTAGATGAAATTTTTAAAACGCATAAGATTGAATTGATTTTTCATGCTGCAGCCTATAAGCATGTCCCTTTGATGGAAGATAATCCTTATGAAGCGGTTAGAGTAAACGTTTACGGAACATGCATGGTGATGGATTTGGCCTTACAACATCATGTTGAAAAATTTGTCATGGTATCTACTGACAAAGCAGTAAACCCTACCAATGTAATGGGGGCAACTAAGCGTATTGCTGAGGTGTATGCAAATTGTCTCAATGAAGAAGGAAAGACTAAATTTATTACGACACGTTTTGGTAATGTATTAGGGTCTAATGGGTCTGTTATCCCATTATTTAAAAAACAGATTTCTGATGGTGGACCTATTCAAGTAACGCATAAAGAAATTACCAGATATTTTATGACCATTAGTGAGGCTTGTAGTTTGGTGTTAGAAGCTGGTGTTATGGGTAATGGTGGTGAAATTTATGTTTTTGACATGGGTGAGTCGGTTAAAATATTTGACCTTGCTAAAAAAATGATTCATTTATCTGGGCTGAAATATCCAGAAGATATTGATATTAAAATTGTTGGATTGCGTCCGGGAGAAAAATTATATGAAGAGTTATTAACTACTGAAGAAAACACATTACCTACCTATAATGAAAAAATAATGATTGCTAAAGTTGATCAAATAGACTATGCTGTTGTAAAAAATAAAATTAATGATTTAGCAAGACTTGAAAATACTGATAGGTTTGAAATTGTAGCTAAAATCAAAGATATTGTTAAAGAATATCTATCAAATAATTCTGAATACGAAAAATTAGATAAAAAATAAGATGCTAAATGATAGCCGGGTGTCATTCAGAACGCAATGAGGAACGAGTGGAGTGAAGAATCTTAGGTAGTTTTAATAGTCAAATCTTTAAAAATCATTACATTTTCTTAACCAAAAACAAATACCTCACAGCTAATGCTATTAATATCGGCATTATACCAATATTAAACACTTGAACTTTTAAAATCCACAAAACGACTGCTAAAATTAAAAGTACAATTAACAGGACTGTATATTTTTTAATCCAATTCGGAATTTCATTTTTTAGTAAAGCAAAGGCTACACAAAAATTAGTAGCAAATGCCCAAAGAATATTATAGTTGTTTTTTGTTGTTGAATGATCTGTTGCAAACCATAATAAAAGTATAACTACACCAATAAGTCCCGTACTAAAAAACAGTACAAAATCTAACCATTTGCTATGCTTGTTCTTTTTATAATCTTTAAAAGTAATCCATAATATCAATAGTGCAATTAATGTAAATACTAGAAAAGGTGTAAAGAAATTAGATTTAAGGTTTTTAGGTTTAGCTTTAAATAATGTTTGTGTATTCTTAACAGTTGGTTTATTGTTAATGGTACTTTCAGCAAAAGCTAAGAAAATATTGTCTGGTAAAAATAAATACTCTTGAGCAGTTGCTTGTCTGTCAATTACAGAACCTAAAGCCAAATCAATACCAAAAGTTCCCCAAACATGTTTGTGAGAATATTGATGAATTAATTCTCGTAAAGTATCCTCTTTATCTTTTGTAAAATTGTTATTAAAAACAATATGCTCTCCCAACACTTTTTGAGTAACTACTTGTAGTTTTGTAGCACAATTGTCATAAAAGAAATCATAGATATACGATTTGTTTTCAGGCTTAGCATTATTTTCTAAAAAATCAAAAAACGATTGTTTTTCATCTAAAGTCAAGTTTAATTGTTGTTCTCTGACAGTTCTGTTTTCATCAACATAGTTTCTTAAAAAGTAATGAAAAGGGTAGGAGGCAAGGTCATACGGTAATCTTCCTTGAGCAAATTTACCATAAAAATTAGGTGTTTCAAAGTTGTAAATACCATAATTATAGGCTTGATCTAAACCTAAGGTTTTATCTTTTATTCTAAAGGCACTATGTCCGAAAGCATCATATAATTCATTTCCTGGGTCAACAGTAATTACACTAATTTCTGCTGAATCAGACAATGTTATTTGCTGTGCAAAATTTGTCAACGATAGTAGTAATAAAAGAAAAAGTATAATTCGTTGCATATGTTTATAATATATAATCCTTCCCTTTGGGAAGGATTAGGATGGGATTATCTAAAATAACTAACATCTACTTTTATTGAAAACACATTAGAGAATAAAGTGCCACTTACACCTCCAATATTGGTTAATGCATAATCTATTTGAATACCTTTATAGTTGAACCCCACCCCAAAATTAGGTTCTAAGGTTAATGATTTACTAGTATTAAAATCTATTTGGTTTTGGAAATTATTTACACCACCTCTTAAAAAAACTAGATTATTATAGCCTAATTGAAACCCAAAAGCAGGACTAATACTCACAAATGAGCTAGAAATAATATCGTTTGTTTGTGCAAAACGCATATTTAAATCGAATGCTGTCAGTAAATTAAAATTCTTTGAAACGTTAAATTTACGAGCAATACCTAATTGAGCTTTTGGCTTGGTGAGTTCTATTTTTTCAGGTGTTACTGTTGGTATTATTTCATCATCATTATCTGGATTACCATCAGTTAAAATATTTTGATTCAGATTGTCATAGATTGCTGTAATTTCATTTAGTTTACCATCATCAAAAGACCAAGCATTAAATGTTGTGGTAATATCACGAAGCATCAGTCCAAATTTCCAATCACCACGTGGAAATTGAAGTCCAGCATCTAAACCAAAACCAATAGATGAAGCAAAATCACCTATTTTTCTACGTACAATTTTAGCATTTACACCAACACTTAATTCTTTTACAATTAATTTTTTAGCATAAGCCACATTTACCGCCCAATCAGCAGCAGAAAATAAACTTACTCTATCATAGTTAATTTGTCCGTCTTGTATCAATTGTGTGGTGTTTAGAATATCATCAACACCAAAACGCATGATAGAGATAGCTACTGTACTTTCATTATTGATAGGTTTTGCAAACCCAATATAATCGTAATTTGCAATGCCCTGAAAATATTCTGAATGCATTAATGAACCTTGATAATCTTCTAAACCTACTAATCCAGCAGGGTTCCAATAGATAGAATTTACATCATTACTGAAGGCCGTAACAGCATTACCCATACCAAAAGCAGCCGCATCAATACCAATATTTAGAAACTCATTAGAAAAGCTTCTGATGGTTTGTGCAACGGATAGTTGCGAGATGATGATAATACTAAGTAGGAAATATTTTTTCAAGACATTTTTTTAAGGTATTACAAATATCTAATAATTTACGATTAAAATAGCATTTATTAAGTTAAGATGTGGTTTGGTGAGGCTGACTACTTCTGAAAATTTAAAAAATCTAAAATACGATATTCGCACCAACCATTTTTTTTGATATTAAGAGTAGATCCAAACCCTACATGACCTCCATATTTTGTTACTTCTAGAAAGAAGGATGCATTTGCTTTAGCTTCTTTAAAAGGATAAGAATCTGCACTAAAAAAAGGATCATCTGAAGAAGTAATCAGTAATGTTGGGGTGGTAATATTGGGTAGGTACTGTTTACAACTTGATATTTTGTAATAATCATCAGCATCTTTAAATCCATGTGCAGGTGCTGTATAAAAATCATCAAAATCTTTGAAATTTTTGATAGCGAGTATAGCTTCTTTAGTGATAAAAGAGTCTGGAAATTTTTCTAATTTTTCAAAGGACTTCTTTTTCAATGTTTTTAAAAACCGATTTAAATAAAACCAATTACTCAACCTTTCCATTTGTATAGAAGAATCCTTTAATGAACAAGGGACAGATACACCCACAGCCGATTTTATTTTAGGTGAAACGTTATTTTCACCCATATATTTTAATGTTAAGTTTCCGCCAAGGCTATACCCTACAATATGTATTTCGCTATAGTTGTATTGATTAGAAATATGTTCTATAACCGCTTCTAAATCTTCAGTTTTACCACTATGGTACGAACTCAACAATCTATTTTGCTCACCACTACAGCTTCTAAGATTTATAGC
>JAJRPL010000292.1 GCA_024280815.1 Bacteroidota bacterium | reverse complement strand
GAAAAAGCACTAAACGCTACAACGGCTGCAAATACCATTGCCTTAATGAATGGTAGTAATATCTTAAGAGTACATGATGTGAAAGAAGCTTATGAAGCTATTCAAATTGTTCAGGCGTTGAAATCTTAATATTTCTCTACAAACACTTCGGCATCATTTTTGTTAATATTTTGTTAACCTCGCCTTAATTTTTTTACTCTAATTTTCTATTAGAGTTTTAAGTTTAATCCTTTAAAAACAAAATTATGAGCGACAGAAACACTCCCGGAGTTAATGCAGGATCTATGGCAGATATTGCATTTTTATTATTGATTTTCTTTTTAGTTACCACTACACTTGATACAGAAACTGGTATTTACAAACAATTACCAGAAAAGAAAACAAATGTCCCTAACATTACTCTTAAAGAAAAAAACGTATTTGAAATTCGTATAAATTCTAATGATGAAATACAGATTGAAGGTAATAAAACTATTAAAACTGAAGAACTTAAACCATTGCTCATTGATTTTATAGATAATGGAGTTGGTACAAATATAAATGGAGAAAAATGTACTTGGTGTAACGGAAAAAAAGATGTTAATTCATCAGATCATCCTGAAAAGGCAGTCATTTCATTTCAATCAAACAGAAGTACCACCTATGCAACTTATATTACTGTACAAAATGAAATTTTAAGTGCTTATAGTTCATTGAGAAATGATTTGTCAAAATCGTTATATGGTAATTCTTTAGATAAATTAGAAAGTGATTATAAAAAAGATAAGTCAAATACTACATTAGCTCAAAAAATAAAAACAATAAAAAAAAGATATCCTCAACTAATTTCTGAAGCAGAACCATTAATTGAAAATTAACGATGGTTATAACTGTTAAAAAATTCTTTAAATTAAATAAGAATTGTGTTTGTAAAATAGCCTAAATTATGATTACATTTACCAAAACCTTAATTTTTGGATGCATTAAATTTTTTAGAGTTTAGATTTTTAGATATTCTAGACATTGCTTTGGTAGCCATTTTACTCTATTATGTATATAGATTAATTAAAGGTACTGCTGCTATTAATATTTTTATTGGAATTGCCATTGTCTATTTAATATGGAAACTTACTGTTGCTCTTAAAATGGAACTGTTAAGTGATATTTTAGGTAAATTTCTTGGTGGTGGTTTTATTGCCTTAATCATTGTTTTTCAACAAGAAATCAGAAAATTCTTATTGATGGTTGGCTCTACTAATTTTGCATCAAAAAAAGGATTTTTAAAACGATTTAAATTTTCAAACGCTTTCAGTGAAGGTCATGTTACCACAGATGTAGAAAGTATTGTTTCTGCTTGTGATGAAATGTCTAAAACAAAAACTGGAGCCTTAATTATCTTAGGAAGAAATAATAGTTTGGAATTTGTAAAACTTACAGGAGACAAAATGAATGCCGAAGTAAATAAACCTTTATTGTCTAGTATTTTTTATAAAAATAGTCCGTTACACGATGGAGCCATTATTATTGAAGATAATTTAATTACTGCCACAAGAGTAATTTTACCTGTTGAAAAAGATATTTCTATACCTGCTCGCTTCGGATTGAGACATAGAGCTGCTTTAGGGATAACGCTACGCTCTGATGCTGTTGCATTGGTTGTTTCAGAAGAATCTGGACAAATATCTTACATTAAGGATGGTGAGTTTATTCTATTTAACGATAAAGATAAATTGGCTGACATCATTAAAGAAGATTTAGAATAAAAAAACTATTTGTATATCCGTAAAGTAACATAAAGGATATACATAAAAACTAACTTGCTTAAGCCGTTTCAAATTTAATTTCGTACAATTTACTATAATAGCCTTTTTGCTTTAACAATTGTTGGTGAGTACCTTGCTCAACAATTTTTCCTTTTTCCATTACAATAATTTTATTGGCTTTTTTTATCGTTGCCAATCGATGAGCAATAATAATAGAGGTTCTATTTTCTGTAATAGTGTTGGTTGCTTTTTGTATCAACTCTTCTGATTCTGCATCAATAGAAGATGTTGCTTCATCTAAAATTAAAATAGCAGGTTTACTTACATAGGCTCTTAAAAATGCAATCAATTGCTTTTGACCAACTGACAACATCCCACCTCGTTCTTTTACATTAAAATGATAACCATTTGGTAAAGACATGATAAAATTATGAATACCTATTTTTTTTGCTGCCTCTTCAACTTCTTCAAAACTAATATCCTTATTATTTAATGTAATATTATTTAAAATAGAATCAGAAAATAAAAACACATCTTGTAGTACCACACTTATTTGATTTCTTAAAGACAACAAGGTAAATTCATTCAAGTCTACACCATCAAGAGTAATACTGCCAGAATTAATTGTATAAAATCTACTCAATAAATTTATTATGGTCGATTTACCGGCTCCTGTTGCTCCAACAACGGCAACAGTTTCTCCTTGATTCACATTAAAAGAAATTCCTCTTAATACAGGTTCATCTTCTAAATACCTAAAGTAGACATCCTCAAAACTGATGTTACCTTTTAAATTTTTGACTTCAAAATTTCCTGTATCAATCTCTTCAGCATCCTCATCTAATACAACAAATACTCTTTCTGCAGCAACCATTCCCATTTGTAGCGTATTGAATTTATCTGCAATCTGACGTAGTGGTCTAAACACCATGCTTGTCATTGTAATAAAACTAGTAATTGTGCCAAATGAAGCTCCTCCATCAATAGCTGCAGCTAAACCACCATACCAAACAATAGCTCCTAAAGTAATTGACGATAAGATCTCTACTATCGGAAAGAAAATTGAATAATACCAAACCGTTTTAATATGAGCTTTTTTATGTTTCTCATTAATCTCTAAAAATTTATCGTATTCCGTTTTTTCACGAGTGAATAATTGTACAATTTGCATCCCTGAAATCCTTTCTTGCACAAAACTATTTAAACTCGCTACCTGATCTCTAACATCTTGAAAGGTTGATTTTATTTTTGTCTGAAAAATTTTTGTTGCATAAACCATAATTGGCAATACAGCTACTACAATCAAGCCTAAACGCCAATTCATTAACATCATAATGATAATAATAACTAACACTTGCAATAAATCACTTATAATTGCAAACAAACCTTGTCCGAAAATACTAGCAATTGTTTCTATGTCAGAAACCACTCTAGTTACTAACTTTCCTACTGGGGTATTGTTAAAATATTGCATTTTAAATTTCAATACCTTTTCAAATAACTGTGCACGAATATCTTTAATGATATGTTGCCCCAACCAATTGGTGAAAAATATAAATAAAAATTTAAAAACTACTTCTAATAAGAGTACTCCAAAGAGTATTAAACTGAAATTTAATAGTTGCTGTGCATTTTCATTAAGAATATAATCATCAACTATCAAACGTAGTAAAACAGGACGTACAGCAGCAAAACCTGCTAGTAATAAAACGGAAATTATTGAAAATATAAATTCTCTACGATAATGCTTTACATAGAACATTAATCGTTTGAATATTTTAAAATCAAATGCTTTACCTGTTACTTTTTCGCTCATTTATAATTGTAAACTCTCTTTAGGATAAATAATTTTTGACAAAAACAGCCCTTGTGCTGGTACTGAAGTCCCAGCTTTACTTCTATCCTCACTTTTTATAATAGCAATCATATCCTCTTTTGTTTTTTTACCCAAACCTACTTCTATCAAAGTACCAACAATTGCTCTAACCATATTTCTTAAAAAACGATTTGCCGTAATATGAAAAGTCAACCTATTATCTTCTAACATCCATATGGCTTCTGTAATATCACAATTATAGGTTCTTACATCCGTTTTAGATTTAGAAAAACATTTAAAATTAGTATAATTTAATAGAACCTCAGCTGCATCATTCATTTTATTTACATCCAATTTTTGCTGATGAATTTGCCAAGTAGTTTCTAATAAAAACGGATTTCTACCCAGCCAAATTCTATATTCATAACTTCTACTTACGGCATCAAATCTTGCATGTGCATCTTTATTAACTCTAAAAATAGAAGCAACTACAATATCATCTGATAAAAAGGCATTTATCTTTTGTTTAATTTCTGCAACGTCAAATTCAACATCAACATCAAAATGAGCAAACAATTGTAATGCATGGACACCTGCATCTGTTCTTCCTGCTCCTACAATATCAATTTTATCTCCTAAAATAACAGAAAATGCTTCTGTTAACTTTTCTTGAACTGTCACTACATCAGGCTGTACCTGCCATCCGTGATAATTTAAACCATGATATGATAATTCTATAAAATACCTCAAGAAATCTTATTTTTGTCAACGAGCAAATATAAGGATTCCTATTTTTAAACTTGAACCGAAACTTATAAACTATTATTTTGAGAAAAATTCTATTACTTTCTGATACACATAGCTTCATTGATGAACAAATACTGAAATTTGTAAAACAGGCTGATGAAGTTTGGCATGCTGGTGATATTGGCGACACTAAAGTTACTGATACAATCAAAAAATTAAAACCTCTCAGAGCTGTTTATGGAAACATTGACAACAAAGAAATTAGATCTGAGTTCCCTTTAGACAATAGGTTTACTGTAGAAAATATTGATATTTGGATTACTCATATTGGTGGCTATCCGCACAGGTATAATTTTAGAGTAAAAGAAAATATTCATAATAATCCTCCAAAAATTTTCATTACAGGTCATTCACATATTTTAAAAGTAATGAATGATAAAAAGTTGAAGTTGCTACATTTAAATCCTGGTGCAGCAGGAAAACATGGCTTTCATAAAATAAGAACTATGCTACGTTTTGAAATCAATAGTTCAAACATTGAAAATTTAGAAGTAATCGAATTAGAAAAGAGAGTTTAAACCTAAGTTCGAATTCAAGTTTTAGGTATGGGTACTAAAATAAAAATATTAGTTCCATTACCTTTAGAAGACATAATATTAAAAACTCCTTCCATAACTTTCACCCTAGCTTTGATATGACTCAAACCTAAACCATCTTTATTTTTAGCAGCATTAATATTAAAACCTTTACCGTCGTCACTTAGTCTAACACTTAACATATTATCGTCTCTATGCACTAACATAATAGTAGCATTAGTGGCGTTACTGTGTTTTAAAATATTATTAATCAATTCTTCAATAATATTATAAATTTTAATTTCAAAATTTTGATTGTATCTACTTATATTTTTATCATCACTACGTAAAGTAATCTCTGAATTAGAATACTTTTGACAAATATCGTGTACCGCAAAAGCCAATCCAAATTTTAAAAGTATTGACGAAATTAATTCATGAGATAAATCTCTAATTTTTACGGATGCTGCATTAACTATCAATTGTGCTTTTGATATTTCTTTAGGAGTATTTTCTTTTAATTGTGATTTTGTTGCTTGCAAATGTAAATTTGCTGAAGATAATAAGGCACTGACACTATTATGTAAAATTTCTGCTATAGATTTCCTTTCTTTCTCCTTTGCATCAATAGTAGCATTAATTATTCTAGTCTGCATTTCATTTTCTATTTGCTCAATTTTATTTCGTTGTATTAATCTATAATTTCTATAAAAAATATAACCTAATATTATAAAAGCTAAAAAAGCCATTGCAGATCCATAAAACAAGAATTGGGTTCGTTGCCTTAAAGATTTCTCTACTTCTAATTTTTGTGCTTGTTTGACTTCATCGTATTTAGCTTCTGCTTCAAAAATATTTTGTTTAATACTTGCTTGCCTAAGACTATCTGTCAAATCAGTTGCTTCTTCTAGAAAATAGTAAGCTCTTTCAAATTTATCAAGTTGCTCATTTATATAAGCTAATTCATAAAGTACACGTTCTTTTAATTTAACAGCTCTATCAGAATTTATTTTATTTAAATATATATAAGCTTGGTAATAGCCATTACTTACTTTTTCATATTCTCTTTTATTATATAAAACAACACCTACAGAGCGGTTCTTCTTTTTTGTGAAATTATTTAAATCTTCTTCTATTTTTTCAAAAGTAAGCTGATTTTCTGTGTTTTGTAAGTTGTTTTCTAAAGGATTCTCTTGAGCATAAAATGAAGTACTCAGCAAAAAACAAATTATTGAGAATAATACTCTTATTTTTAATATGTTTGATTGAGGTGATAACATCACAAATGTAAAGGATTGGGTTGGTAGTACTATTGCTAAACTATTTCATTTTTCATTGCAAAAATAGCTAAACCAACACTATTTTTAACATTGATTTTCTTAATTAAATTCTTACGATGAGTTTCTACAGTACTTTCGCTTATCCCTAAATCATCACCCATTTCTCTTGTAGTATATTGTTGAGCGATCAATTTTAATATTTGATATTCACGTCTTGTTAAAGAATTAATCAAAACTCCTTCTTGGCTACCACTATCATTCATAGGCTTACCCATAAATGTTTTCATCATCTTTTCTTTAACTTCATCACTAAAATATTGGTCGCCTTGGTATACATTTCTAATTGCTTTTACAATGTGTTCAGCAGCAGATTTTTTTGGTACAAAACCTAATGCACCCATTCCTAAAACCTCTTTTATTAGTTTAATGTCATCATAGCTAGATAATATTACAATTTTTGGTACATCTTCTAGGTCTTTAAATTTTTTAAGCACCTCTAAACCATCAAGTATTGGCATACTTATATCTAAAACCAATACATCAGCTGAATGTTCACTAAACCAATTAAGTACTTCCTTTCCATTCAACGAATGACCAACCACATCAATATTACGTTCCTGGCCAAGCACTGCTATTACGCCATCAATAAGTATTTGATGATCATCAGCAATATGAACCGTGATTTTATTATCTAGAAACTCTTCTAATTCAACATTGACCATACTTTGGTTAGTTATAAATTTGTAATAATTAAACTGTATATTCTGATAAATATTGCATCTTTGATCTAAGACTAGTAAAATATAAAACTCTTAAAATTCATCAATAGATCTACAACACAATCAGTTTTTCAAAAGTAATATCTTAATAAACCAAAGTCAATAGTGAAAATGGGTGTTTTTAAAACTACCCATAAACCACTAGTTCTAATGAAAATAATGATAATTTGACTGTTTCATTCTAAAAGTAAAAATATCACCTCTTCTAAAAAAATGTAAATTAAATTTTAATAAACTTACTTTCAGTTATTTAACCGTAAAATTAAAGAAATATAATCAAACTAGTCTAAAGTCAAATAATTTGTATATTGCAAGTAAGAAGAAAAACTAATTTATAAGGTAAGATAACTCCTTTCTCCCTTTTTCTTCTTTAATTTGAGGGGTAAAGCTGTGTTTAGCGACCGAAAATACTCCTAAATTATTGCAACTAAAGATCGTAATTTTTATTATGTATTTATTGTAAAAAACTAGAGCAGTCAAGTTTTACTTGACTGTTCTTTTATTAAAGTAATGTATTTATTGACTATCTCAATCTATCGACTGATTTTATTAAATTCTCATCTTTTTGAATGGCTTTATTTGCCATAACTAGTAAAATTATTGTTATTAGGGGTATAAATGTCCCTATAGCTTTACTTGATGATAGATTCTCTGAAGGTAATGCAGTTGCTACAAATAAAAAGTATATCAACACACCAAGTATTGTTAAATTTGATAAAATATTTAAACGGTTTATAACAAATTGGTTCTTTCTATTTTTAAACGAAAAATACTTACTAGGCTTAATACACCTGAGACTATAAATAATATAGGAATCAGTTTCAATAGAAGCTCTTCCTTTTCTAATAAATACAATCCAGTAAATTGATCTACTCCGATATCTATCTTCAAGTTAATTAGAAAAATTAAACCTATTGAAAGTAAAAAGGCGAGAAATAAATACAGTGTTTGAATTCGTTGAATCATTTTTTTAATTTACAGCAAAAATAAGTTAAACTTTTTAAGAATTAAACATATATGTAAGATTTAATTTGTATTATTGCATCACATATACAACATATTGTAAAATAGACTTCTTTTACAATATTCAAAAAACATATCATAAAACTTATTATACAACTCTTATTTTCAAAGAGATCATTTTACAAAAATAATTTAATTATATTCATTAATCAATGTTTGAAATCGATTCGTTAAAACAAAAAAACTACCAGAATTACAGGAGATTGCAGAAAAAATAGGTGTTCCGAAATACCGTCAGCTTAAAAAATTAGATTTAGTTTATCAAATCTTAGACGTACAAGCTTCTAAACCTGCACAGCAAGAACCAAAACCAAGAACTATACGTAAACGTATTCAAAAACCTTCACAACCTTCTGTTCAAAAAGAAAGAAATACTACAGTTGAAAAAGCTGAAGAAATTAAAAAGGAAGAAGCTCCCAAAACAGAACAGAAACCTATTTCAAAACCTGAACAAAGAAAACCTGTTTCTAGACCTGCTTCAAAACCTCAAAAAGAGAATGTTACCGTTGAAAAACAACAACAAACCTCTCCAAACCAAAGACCTCAAAGAAAAGAACACAATCAAAACGGTTCTAATCAAAGAAATACAAACAAACATAACAAACCACAACCTAATCATAACAGAAGACAAGGTAAATATAGAGATCCTGATTTTGAGTTTGATGGAATAATTGAAAGTGAAGGTGTGTTAGAAATTATGCAAGATGGTTATGGTTTTTTACGTTCATCTGATTATAATTACTTATCATCACCTGATGACATATATGTATCTCAATCTCAAATAAAATTATTTGGACTAAAAACTGGCGATACAGTTAGAGGAGTTGTTCGCCCACCAAAAGAAGGTGAAAAATACTTCCCATTAATTAGAGTTTCTTTAATTAACGGATTAGACCCAAGTATCGTTAGAGATCGTGTTGCTTTTGAACACTTAACTCCTTTATTTCCACAAGAAAAATTCAATCTTGCTGAAAAAGGAAGTTCTACTTCTACTAGAATTATTGATATTTTTTCTCCTATAGGTAAAGGGCAAAGAGGCATGATTGTTTCGCAACCAAAAACTGGTAAAACTATGTTATTAAAAGACATAGCGAATGCCATAGCTGCCAATCATCCTGAAGTATATCAAATTGTTTTATTGATTGATGAAAGACCTGAAGAGGTTACTGATATGCAACGTAATGTTAAAGGTGAAGTTGTAGCTACTACTTTTGATGAACCTGCTGAAAAACATGTTAAAGTAGCAAATATTGTTTTAGAAAAAGCAAAACGTCTAGTTGAATGTGGTCATGATGTCGTTATTCTTTTAGATTCGATTACACGTTTGGCAAGAGCATATAACACAGTTGCACCTGCTTCTGGAAAAATTTTATCGGGAGGTATTGATGCCAACGCATTGCATAAACCAAAACGTTTCTTTGGTGCGGCTCGTAAAATTGAAAATGGAGGTTCTCTGACTATTATCGCTACTGCATTAACAGATACTGGTTCTAAAATGGATGAAGTTATCTTTGAAGAATTTAAAGGAACTGGTAATATGGAACTACAACTTGATAGAAATATATCTAACCGTAGAATTTATCCTGCGGTAGATTTAGTGAAGTCTAGTACGCGTAGAGATGATTTATTATTGGATGCTAAAACAGTACAACGCATGTGGGTTATGCGTAAATATTTAGCCGATATGAATCCTATTGAAGCAATGGAATTCATTAGCGAGAAGATTAAATTCTCTAAAAACAATGAAGAGTTTTTAATGTCAATGAATGGCTAAAAAATAAAATTACTAATTCAAATTACTGAAAGTCAAACACTCATGGTGTTTGGCTTTCTTTTTTGCTCAAAAACTTGCTTTTAGTTGAAATATACTTATCTTTGCCGTTCATATCGCGGGATAGAGCAGTAGGTAGCTCGTTGGGCTCATAACCCAAAGGT
>JAJRPL010000011.1 GCA_024280815.1 Bacteroidota bacterium | reverse complement strand
CCATTTACATGGAGAATTATTAAAAGTAAGAAGCACAATCGATGATACATTAATTTATACCCGTACTGAAGATATTTATCTTGGTGACACTTGTGAAAAAGGTGCCCAATTACGACCACATATTGTATGGTTTGGTGAAGATGTACCTTTACTAGAAAAAGCAGTAGAAATTACAAGTACAGCTGATATTTTAATTATTATTGGAACTTCTATGCAGGTATACCCAGCTGCTAGTTTAGTAAATTATGTAAGGGTTGGCACTCCCCTATTCTTTATTGACCCGAAGCCTTCTATACATCAACATGATTTTAATAATTTGACTATTATTCCTGAAAAAGCTACGGTAGGTATTCAAATTTTGATTGACAACCATCTGCATGGATAAAAAGCTATTTATAAAAACACTCAACAAGGGAACTAATAAATTAGAACTTAGAAACCTATTGATAGATTCTTGCCTAAAGAACCCCGCCTATATTTCTATTTTACTAGAAAACACCCGACAAGTAGATGATAAAAACGCTACTTTTTCTGCACGAATTTTAGAACTGACCTGTAAGAAAAACTTAGCTATTATCATTCCGTATTTGGATGAGTTTTGTGACACTACACCGCTTTTAAGAAAAGAAGCTAGCATTAGAGCTTGTGCAAAAATCTATGAATTACTAATGGTTGCCAAATTTACCAAAAATGATACGCTATTTAAAAATAGCATTAACAATCTATATGAAGAAAAAATTATTGAAACAAGTTTTGATTGGATGATTAGCAATCAGCCTACAGCCATTCAAGCTTATACGATGCATTCATTATATTTATTAGGCACAAAATACGATTGGATTCACCCTGAATTGGTATTGATATTAGAAAAAAATATACCTACTGGCAGTATTGGCTTAGTAAATAGAGCAAGAAAAATTATTAAGGCCATACAAACAAAAAAGAGATTTAAGCTGTAGGTGGTTATTGGATTATTGATTTTCTGATTTCAAATAATAATATTTTTATACTGAAAACTGCAACTTTATCCTGACAACTATTTTATCAACTCATAAATTGCCTCAAATAGTTTTCCATCTGCAATAACACTTCCTTTTTGAATCAAATCAAATAATTCTGTATTTCTATATTTCTCATATTTCTTTTTACCTTTAAAAAAAGTAATTGATTTATCTTGAGTGTTGTCAATAAACCACTTATAATCATCATCCTTAAAAAAACTAAAATCAGGTTTATTAATTTGAACCACTATTCTAGAAATTTCTAGTGTATCACATTTAAACAAGTTGATATTTTTCTCAGAAAAATGTTCTAAATACTTGGTTTTATTCAATACATCATCCCAAACAACATCACTAAACAAATTTAATTCTTGGTCAGCAACTTCTGGTTTCTCTTTTTTTATTGCATTCCATTCATTAATGTCAACCTGCTGAGAAGCTAAAAATTTTGCGAACTCTTCATGCAACGCTTCAAATTGTTCTTTTGTTAATTGTTTGTATTTCATAGTGCAAAAATAAAAAACCTCGTCAAATGACGAGGTTTTTGAAGTGATTTTTATTTATTTTTTTAGAAAATAAATCTCAATCCTACTTGTGCTTGCCATCTAGACAACAAACTTAAATTATTAGTAAATGTTGATGTTTGAGTAGTGTCAAATGTATAAAGAGGATTTAAATGTTCTGGATCTACACCATCATCAAAACTAACACCAATAGGCTGTGTATTGGTTGGTAATTGGCGTATACCCCAATTAGAACTAATTAAATTTCCTATATTTAGGATATCTAATGTCAATTGAATTTTCTTAGTATCGTTTATATTATAATCTTGTGCTAAACGGAAATCCCAATTAGAAAACCAAGGAGCTAGGTTAGCATTTCTACCAGAAAAGCTACCTCGCTGTCCATTTAAATAATCATCTTGACCAATATAATTTTCTAAGGCTGTTCTTTGAGCTTGTTGCTCTGCTGGTGTACCTGTAAAGTTCATTGCAGTAATATCTGCAGCAGTTGGTACATATAGTAAATCATTCTGTGCTGAACCATCACCATTAATATCACCACCATAAGTATAACTAAATCTACCCGTTTGTGCATATTCAAAGAACGTTGCTAATGAAGTTGACCACTTGTCATTTCCATATGTAAATTTCTTCATAATAGCACCTACAATACGATGTTTATGACCACATCTTGACGGACTGATCTTTGCGTGATTCACGTTTCCAATATTAGGATTAAATCCAAAAGTAGCATTGGTTATTTCTTGTGTAGGAGATGTTGCATCTTTACTATCTAAGAAATCATAAGCAATACTCATATTCAATCCATTCTCCCATCTTTTTTTCAATTGAGCTGAAAAATTAATTACATTCCCTATATCTGTATTGGTTACTGCCCAAGCATGATTTGTTTTATCTGCTGGTAAATAAATATCTCTTGCACCAGGACCATTTAATCTACCTGTTGGCTTTTGAAGTCCTATATTAGTTGCATAAATAGCATTTAAATTTTTAGAATATACTACATCAAATGTAGCAGTTAATCCACCTTCAAATTTATGATCATAACCTAAATTAGAACGCAATACTTGTGGAAATTGAAAATCAGGATCTACAGCTGTATAGAAAAATGAATTCACATTCTGTACTTGATTTCCTATCCATACAAACGGTAGTCTTCCTGTAAATACACCAACACCACCTCTTAATTGTTGTGTAGATTCTCCTGTAATATCCCAATTAAAACCAAAACGAGGTGAAAATAATATTTTAGTGTCAGGTAATCTTTTACTGTCAAATTTAGTTGGTTTTCCATCTGTAGTAAAATACTGAATAGAAGGGTCATAACAACAACTTCTATCTATATTCTCCTGAACTTTATCTTCTGTGTCAAAATAACTTGGCATATCTACACGTAATCCTAATGTTAATGTTAAGTCATCATTAACTGCATATTCATCTTGAGCATAAACAGCTGTTTGCCCCACATTAGTTTCTGCTAATGCCCATTTATTATTTGCAGAATTATCATCAAATGCAGTTTGAGCTGCCGTTAAATCAACTACCAAACCAGCTGGGTCATTTGCGTAATCTAAAAATTCTGCTACAGAACCTGCAGAGGGAAAAAACAACCCTTTGGCACCATAAGAACCTAAATTAAATGAATTATCAAATGAGAACTTTTCAAATGAGGCTCCTAAAGTAATGGTATGATCACCAGCATAAATTTTAAAGTTATTTGTAATTTGAAAAACTTTTTGATCTAATTTATTATGAACTGAAAAAGGTTCATGACCTGCAATAATATATGGTGAGCCTGCTTCTAAAATGGTAATAGATGGTGCCGGAACTGATTTTGGGGTTCTAAAGTCATCAAAATGTGTATACCCTACTTGTAAGTTATTTGAAAACTTGTTTCCAAATCTAGATTTTAACTCTACCAAAAATGATTGAATTTTGTTATTGATAGTATACGCAGAATTTTCAAATTGTAAGGTGTTTTGGTTTGGGCCTCTATTAAAGAATGCCGATGGGTGTGCAGGTTTATCTCTTTTGGCATCTAATACATTATACGTTGCTGTTAAAGAGTGATCATCACTTATATTCCAATCTAATTTAACGATATACTTATAATTATCTGTTGCATGAAATAAATTTTCATAACCTCCTGTTTCATATCCTAAAGCTGCTAAAGCATTTGAAACTGCTTCTAAATCAGAACGTAAAACCCTTGACACACCATTGCCTACAGGTTCACCACCATTATTGGCTCTAAAACCCGTTACCAAGTCATCTCTATTTTCAATTTCAGCATTTGCAAAAAAGAATAATTTATTTTCTATGATTGGTCCTCCAATACTAAAACCAGCTTGTAAATGTTTTAAATCTCCTTTAAAAATTTCATTCCCTTCAATTTTATTTCCAGTCATGTCTTGATTTCTATAAAACCCAAATACTGTTCCGTGAAATTCATTAGTACCCGATTTTGTTACAGCATTTATTGAAGCTCCAGTAAAACCAGATGAAGTAACATCATAAGGTGCCAAATCAACTTGAATTTGATCAATCGCATCTAAAGAAATAGGTTGTGCATTAGTTTGACTACCTGGTGTACCTCCGTCTAACCCGAAAGGGTTGTTAAAAATAGACCCATCTAAAGTTAGATTGTTCATTTTATTATTAGCACCACCAAATGAGTTTCCATCTGCAGAAGGTGTCAAACGGGTAAAATCATTAATTGATCTAGAAATAGTTGGTAAAGCTTTTATTTCATCTCGACCAATATTTGTAGAAGAGCCTGTTCTACCACTATTTATTATAGAGTTTCTATTTGCAGTTAAAACAACTTCTTCTAGTTCTGAAGCTTCTTCTTTTAATACATAATTTCCTTTAAACTTTTGTCCAATTTGTAAATGAATACCTTCATCAGTTAATGTCTTTAGCCCAACAAAACTAACAGTAACGGTATAGGGTCCACCAATACGCATGTTAGGTATATTAAATGACCCGTTAAGCTGTGTTACAGTACCGTAACTAGTGCCTGAAGGTGTATGTACCGCAACCACATTGGCACCTGGTACCTCTTGTCCATTTTCATCAGAAACTGTACCTCTCATAGAAGCTGTTGTAACCTGAGCAAAAGAACTTAATCCTATTATTATAAATAAGACTACAAAAACATAATTTTTTTTCATAATACGTGTATTTGAATTAGTTAAGTTTGTTACACAATAGATAGAGTACAAAAATAAAAAAAGCCATTCGAATAGAATGGCTTTTTAAAAAGTTAACATTGGTATTTATTAACAAACTGTTTATTTCTTTTCTGCAATTACATCAAAAGCTAAGTCAATGATTACCTCTCTATGTAAACGAATTTTTGCATTATAAGTACCTAGTCTTTTTACTAAGCCCCCTAAAACGGTTATAAATTTTTTATCTATTTCAGCACCTGTTTTAGAAATTGCAGCAGCGACATCAGCATTACCAACAGAGCCGAAAAGTTTATCACCTGTACCAACTTTAGCAGGTATCTTAACAGCTAAATCTTGTATAGATTTTGCTGTAGCTTGAGCTTCTTTTATTATTTTAGCTTCTTTAAAAGCTCTTTGTTTTAACGTTTCAGCCAATACTTTCTTTGCTGAAGATGTTGCTAAAGCTGCATATCCTTGTGGGATTAAAAAATTGCGACCATAACCATTCTTTACAGTTACCACATCATCTGTAAATCCTAAATTAGCTACGTCTTGTTTTAATATAAGTTCCATATCAGTTCTTAAATTT
>JAJRPL010000291.1 GCA_024280815.1 Bacteroidota bacterium | reverse complement strand
TAACGGTTTATGTAAGCGTAGTTGCGGATTTCAAGGCACATACCTTTCAATCTATCACTAAACTTTGTTCAAAGATACAAACTTTAAATTAAGCACAAAACCGCAATTACGTTTACATTTTGTTGTGTGCCGTTATTAATTAAACTAATGTCACTTGTTTTTTTAAGTTAATTTGTGTTACTTTGCGTTAAAATATACAGATATGAACCAAGCAGGATTTTTGACAGTAGAAGAAGTAGCACAAAATCTAAAAGTGACAAGACAAACAGTTTCAAAATATATAAAAACTAAAGAATTGAATGCTATTAAGATGAATAAAAGTTATAGAATTGCATTTAATGATTTTGAAAAATTTATTAATAATAATTCAATTGTAGGAGAACCTAAAATTGCATATTTAAAGAAAAGTAAAAACTGTTTACTTGACTATCCTAATAAAATGGATGAATTTGAAATTAGAAATTCATATTCTAAAGGCACTCTTAAACTTGTTGAAAAACAGCATAACTTAAGAGATAATATATTCGTTTTTGGTGATAATCTTTTTGTTTTGAAAAGTTTACTTGACACTCATTATGGTAAAATTGATTTAGTTTACATTGACCCTCCTTTTGCTACAGGAAGAGATTTTAATACTATAGATGACCATTCAGCATATTCTGATAAACTAATTGACAATGAATTTTTAGAATTTATTAGAAAAAGATTAATATTATTAAGAGATTTATTGTCTGAAAATGGAAGTATTTATTTGCACATTGATAAAAAGATAGGACATTATGTAAAGATAATAATGGATGAAGTGTTTGGATATAATAATTATATAAATGACATAACGAGAATTAAGTGTAACCCAAAAAATTTTGCAAGAAATGCTTATGGCAATTATTCCGATATGGTATTGTTTTATGCGAAAAACCGTGATAAGAATATTTGGAATGAAGTAAAAGAGAAAATGCTTGAAGATAAAAGAAAGCAATTGTTTCCAAAAAAGCATCCTAAATTAGGTTATTATACTACAAATCCAATTCACGCTCCTGGTAAAACTATCGATGGTGATACAGGGAAAAAATGGAAAGGTTTATTACCACCTAAAGGTCGACATTGGCGTTATAGTAGAAAAGTACTTACTGAACTTGATAACAAAGGCTTAATAGAATGGTCAAGCACAGGAAACCCAAGGAAAATTGTTTGGGCATCTGAACATAAAGGATTTAAAATTCAAGATGTTTGGGAGTTTAAAGATAAAGGTCTTTCGTATGTTGAATACCCAACCCAAAAGAATTTTGATTTTTTGGAAAGAATTATTAGAAATTCTTCAAATGAAGATTCAATTGTTTTAGACTGTTTTGCAGGTTCAGGAAGCACACTGAAAATTGCTGAAAAATTAAATAGAAAATGGATTGGAGTTGACAATTCTACCCATTCCTATAGTGTTATAAAAAAATCATTTAAAAAGGATTCTATTAAATGTAATTTTTATGAATATATGTCTTTAACTTAATTCTAAAGAAATGAAGTTAAATAATCATTTAATAGCAAAGCACTAATTATATCATATTCTGATTCTTGAACTTGAACAACGGTTTTGTCGTTAATAATGTTATTTGTACTGTTTTTGGTAGCCCAAGGAAAACCATCAATAATGCCAATTCTAATTACATCTCCTCTTTGGTCTCTACATAAATTTAAAACTTCAACGACTTGTTTGTTTTGGTTTCCTCCTGGAGAACCAATCCATTTAGCCTCACCAATAATATAAGTATTATTTACTTTAGCAACTAAGTCAGGTCTTTTTGCTAAATTTTGATTTAAAACTTCATTAACAAAGGTCTTTCCATCTTGTTCAGTTGAATTTAAAATATGAATTCCTTCAGTTGAATTGGTGAAGTCTTCTATATTTAATAGATTGAAATTTTCCCTAAGCCAATTTGTAAACATTGGTCCCATTTGGGTATTCAATTTTGGTGCAGATTCCAATCTAAAAACAGTCTCATCAGCAGTCATTGAATAAAGAGAATTTGCAATTCTTTGTATTTGAAGAGGATTATTTTCTAAACAACCCTGTATGTTTTTCATTAAAAACCATAGAGGTTCGTCATAAGGGAATTTTACTTCATTTCGTAAAATAGATATTAATTCATTTGTTCTCCTTGATTGATGTGCTGAAATAATTCGCCTTTTTAGTCTGTCATCTAATCTTTCAGGACTTGCAGATTGTAAAGGATAAACATCTAAAATATTATCTAAATAAGGTGTGTTTTCAAATAATTCAATACTTCTTAAGACCCATTCGTTTAGTTCTTCTCTTCCTTCTTCAATATCTATACTTCTGTTCATTTAATATCTTTTTTGCAAATTTGATGATTTTTTTTATTTTTCACAAATGGCACACAACAATAGTATAAACCTATTGCTTTTATATTCCTTATAGTTGCAAGGTATATTATTTTAATCATAATTATAGACAACTATATTTTTAAAAAATTATTCTTTAATAAACTTATAAGCTTTGTTATTCTTAAACCGTATAAAGTACATACCTTTTTTTAGTCCGCTAACATTAATCCTCTTGTTTGTAAGTGTCCCTGAGAGTACCTGTTGTCCTAGTGTGTTATGAATTTTATACTTTTCTAAAACTATATTATTAATTTCGACATTTAAAATGTCTTTTACAGGGTTTGGATGTATACTAAAGATATTTTTTTCGAAAGTATCATTATTTAAAAGCCCATCTAGAAGGACGTTATATTGATTTATCTTCCAAATATGATTCCCGTTTCCCCAAAAAGGGCTTGGACCATTAGGTTCTGTTAGAAAAGCAGAATAAGATTTTGCACTTGACAGATTATTTGGGACAGTAATTTCACAAATAACGGATCCTCGACCTACTTTCACTTCTATTGCATCATCTCCAAAACAACCAGCTCTAATAACTCCTGTTTCATCACTTAAAACTATATGTAATTTTCTATCTTGTTTTGCAAAATAATCTACAATAATATTTATAGTTTCTCCCAAAGCAATAACCCTTGGCCCTCTAACTCTTAATAGTTCATCCTTATTACCTTCAAAAAAAGGTGTGAAATTTTCCTGAGCAGGAAGTTTTGCGTCATACCCAATATTTGGTCCGTAAAGAGGCCATGGTTTACTTCCTAGAAAAGCAGGTTTTTCTGATAGATAATAAGAAGCAGGGATGTTTGAGTCACTAATATTAGGGTTCCACACAGTTTCTCCATCTATTACATTTCCATGTTCAATATTATTAGTTGCTAGCCCTTGTTTATCATTTAAAGAAATAAAGCTGTTACCTATTACATTTGTTAAAGAACTAGCATCATAATAATTAAACCCATCTACAGTCTGATTACTCTCTACTCGATTACGAAGATAAGTATTTCCAGGTCCCATAGGTCCCCAAGCATCACTTATTCCTATATTTTGAACACTATTACTTTCAAATAAATTCATATTGGCATATAGACCATGAGCTGATATGTCTGCGGGATAATACACATAATTACTAGCGACAGATTCTCCATGTACACGTTGTGAATAATTATAAGCATAAACATTTCCGCTTGCACCTAAAGAATAAAGCATAGAATGTCTTAGGTGATCAAAAGCATTATTTTCTATAAGGACATTTGAAGTGTGTGTACCAACGGTAACACCATATCCATGACCTCCACCTCCATAATCATAAGAATGAGAAAATTTTGAGTTTTTGACTTGACAAGCAAGAGATTTAGAAAAATCAATATGAACTTTTTTTGTTTTATAACTTGTTATATTATTTACCCAACAATAAGCAGCATTTACAAAACCAATTAGTGAGACATCTGTATCTGTTTTGAGTGTAATATAAAGGTCTTCTATCCCAACATTTTTAATAAGATTGGTAGGTCGTATTTTAGGTGTTAAACTTGCATCATATGATAAATGTAATGGAGTTTTAAGTGTTATTACATTTCCATTAATTGCAGTAATTTCAAATATCTGCCCTAATACATCAGGAGCCCAAGATGGAGGTGGATTTCCTCTCCAATCATTCATTTTCACACTATTAGTTTGTTGTAACTCTGCAAATTCTCCAACTTTAAACATAGAAGCATTTGGTACCGTTAATTTATTATTTCCTTTTGAATAACCAGAAGAAGTATTAAGGTTTTGCCAAACTCCATAGGCATATTTACTAATAGATATACAAAGAGAGCTAGTTGGGGTATAAAACTCAAGCTTTGTATTTGTACCTTCTCCTCTAAGTACCATATTATCTCTTAATTTTAAATTGCCATTCAGTCTGAATGTACCCGCAGGAAAATAAATAATATGTTTAGATGTACTAGGTAAATTATCTATACCTTCTTGGATGGCACTAAGTGAATTATTAGCTCCTGAATTATCTGCACCAAAATGAGTAACTACATTTTTTGTAGTCCAAGATGATAGGTCTGGAATTCCTCCTGGAATTCCAGGCATCCAATCAATTCTATTCTCTAAAGGTATAATTTGAGAAATAGCAACCAGGCAATTTAAAAATAGAATTAGAAATGAAATTTTCTTAAATGTTTTCTTATGTATCATTTGGTTTAGCTTTAATTAGAAAAAGTATTATTTTACAAATATGAAATTAAATTCTTAAGAAATTCTTTAGCAATTGCTCACCAGCAGTACTACTCTTTTCTGGGTGAAATTGTACTCCATAAAAATTATCTTTTTGCAAGGCAGAAGAATAGGCTAATTCATAATTGGTAGTTGCAATTGTTTCATTGCACAACGGAGCGTAATAACTATGTACCGTATACATATACTCTTTTTCTTTTATGCCGTTAAACAGTTTTGTTTTTAGATATTCAATTTGATTCCAACCAATTTGTGGTACTTTAACTTGATTGCTAAATTTTACCACATCAACGTCAAAAATACCCAAACCCTTAGTGTCGTTTTCTTCAGACATTTTACACATAAGTTGCATCCCCAAACAAATACCCAAAACGGGTTGTTTTAATTTAGGTATTAATAGGTCTAAGCCTGTTGCTTTTAGTTTTTTCATTGCACTACTCGCCTCGCCAACACCAGGGAAAATTACTTTATCTGCTGCTTTTATTTCTTCTGGATTATCGCTTAAAACGGCAGTATAACCTAACCGTTGCATGGCAAATTGAATACTTTTAATGTTTCCTGCTCCGTAGTTTATGATAACAATATTCATTTATAACATTCCTTTAGTTGAGGGTAGTATCATTTTTTCAGTATCTTGTTTTACAGCAACTTTTATTGCTTTGGCAAAAGCTTTAAAAATAGCTTCTATTTTATGATGTTCATTAGTGCCTTCTGCTTTAATATTCAAATTACTTTTTGAACCATCGGTAAACGATTTAAAGAAATGGTGAAACATTTCTGTTGGCATCTCCCCTATTTTTTCACGTTTAAAATCAGTTTCCCAAACCAACCAATTTCTTCCTCCAAAATCAATAGCAACTTGAGCTAGGCAATCGTCCATAGGTAAGGTAAACCCATAACGTTCAATACCCAACTTGTTTCCTAAAGCTGAGGCAAACACTTCGCCCAAAGCAATGGCGGTATCTTCAATGGTATGGTGCTCATCTACTTCTAAATCGCCCTTTACGCTAATATCTAAGTCCATTTGACCATGGCGAGCAATCTGATCTAACATATGATCGAAAAAAGCAAGACCAGTATCAATTTTACTTTTCCCTGTACCGTCAAGGTTTAATGTAATATTTATATCCGTTTCATTGGTTTTTCTTTTAAT
>JAJRPL010000290.1 GCA_024280815.1 Bacteroidota bacterium | reverse complement strand
CATAATACTGAATATCTGTTTCAATACTTAAAATTTCAGGTTTTGGAAAACTTTTCAAAACAATAGTTTTATTATTAGCATTAGAATGAAGTATAATTTTTCTCATATCAAAACCAATAAAAACTTTTGCATTGGCAAGTAATATAGCTTTCTTTTTGCTAGACATTAAACTTAAAAACACATCTTTTACATCTTCAAAATGCATAATCTCAGAAAAATCTCCCTCTACAGTAATCATCTTAGAAACATTTCTAATTTTTTTTAATAGTACAACCGATTCTTCATCTACTTTATGTTTTAAAAACTGCTTTCTATAAATCCATACTACTACTAAAATTAAAGCAGATCCAATTAGTAATCCAAAAATAAAATCCATTTTCTATAATTTAACTATTACTTACTTTGTTGCTCTCAACATTTCTCTTTTCATTGGTGGGCCTGGAAGCCGTTCAACTTTAAACCCAACCTCTTGCATAGCCCTTCTTACACTACCTTTTGCAGAATAGGTTACTAAAACTCCGTTTTGCTTTAAGGCTTTATACATTTTTTTAAAAATTTCAACCGTCCATAATTCAGGCTGAACCCTTGCCCCAAATGCATCAAAATAAATTATATTATATGCATCTACATCATCAATCTCATCAAAAAATTGTTTTTGTTTCGTTAAACTAAAGCTAGCAGAAATATCATGCCTTTTATCCCACGAAAGTGAATGCATGGTATCAAAAACAGCTTGTTCTTCTTTAACATTTAGTTCTGTAACATAATTCAATTGCGAAATTTCCTTTTGAGTTACAGGATAAGCCTCTACACCAACATAATCAATAATTAATTGATGCTTTTTAACTTCTAAATAGGTAATAAAAGCATTTAACCCTGTACCAAAACCAATTTCTAAAATATTTAAATTCTTTGTTGTTATAAATTGATTTAATCCATATTTAATAAAAACGTGATACGCTTCTTGAATAGCTCCATGTTTAGAGTGGTATTGCTCATTCCACGCTGGTAAATGAATGGTTGTAGAACCGTCTGAAGTAATTAAAATTTCTCGTTTCAAAATTTAATTTATAAGAACAAATTTACATATAAATTATTATGATTTTGCGTTTGTGATGATTTTTACAAATTTAAAATTGTCATTTTAAAAATAAACTTCTAAAAATATGTAGCTTTGTAGTATAAATAGTAATGATTATGAACACGACAATAGACATTCAAAAAACTTCAACTTCAACAATATCTGAAGTAGATTTTAATAATTTACCATTTGGTCAGGTAATTTCTGATCATATGTATGTTTGTGATTATAAAAATGGCAAATGGCAACAACCAAAAATTTTACCTTACCAAAATTTTAGTTTAGACCCTTCAGCTAGAATTTTTCATTATGGACAATCAGTTTTTGAAGGCATGAAAGCTTATAAAGATAATGATGAACAGATATGGCTGTTTAGACCTTTAGAGAATCAGAAACGTATCAATATTTCTTCAGGGCGATTAGTGATGCCTGCTTTTCCTGAAAATTATTTTATGGATGGTTTAACTACTTTATTGAAATTAGAAAGTGACTGGATTCCGAAAACTAAAGGAAGTTCTTTATACATTAGACCTTTTATTTTCGCTACCGGAACAGGTTTTCATGCCTCGCCAGCTGATGCCTATAAGTTTGTAATTTGTTGTTCTCCTTCTGGACCTTATTTTTCAGGAAAGGTAAAAGTATATATTGAAGAAAAATATTCTAGATCTGCAAATGGAGGAGTGGGTTTTGCTAAAGCAGGTGGTAATTATGCTGGTCAATTTTACCCTACACAATTGGCAAAAGAAAGAGGATACCAACAAGTAATATGGACAGATGACAATACACATGAATATATTGAAGAAGCTGGTGCAATGAATGTTTTTGTTAGAATTGGTAACACCTTAATTACAAGTCCGATTAGTGATAGAATTTTAGATGGTATCACACGTAAAAGTGTAATAGATATTGCTAAAGACGAAAATATATCTGTAGAAATACGTAAAATTACAGTAAGTGAATTAGTTGAAGCTTCAAATAATGGTTCATTAAAAGAAATGTTCGGAGCCGGTACAGCTGCTGTAATATCACCTATCCATGGTTTTGGTTATCGTGAAAAGGATTACGATTTGCCTGACCTTGAAAATAGCTATGCTTCTCGTTTTAAAAAACGCATTACTGACATTCAGTACAATCGTGCAGAAGATAAATTTGGGTGGCGATATAAGGTTTAATCTCCTTTTGCCCTTGGCACTTCTGAAGGGGAGAATAAGAAATTTTGAAACTATACTCCTAAAATCTCAGCAATATTGGGTTTGAAATAATTAGGGCCTTTCATTACTTTTCCATCTTCACGATAGATCGGCTTTCCGTCAGCACCAAGCTTACTCATGTTACTGCGTTGTATTTCATTAAATACCTCTTCAATTTTATCTTGCATACCATGTTCTATAATGGTACCACATAATATATAGAGCATATCACCTAAAGCATCAGCTACCTCAACCAAATCATTATTTTTTGCAGCCTCAAGATACTCTTCGTTCTCTTCTTGCATTAAATCAAACCGAAGTTTCAATTTTTGTGCTGATAAATTAGTTGTAGGAGATTCTTTATAACCCAAACCGAAGGCTGTGTGAAATTCTTGTACTGCTTTTATTTTATTTTTCATCAAAATTTATTTTATAAATATTTCATTGCAACTTTAGCTGGTGCCAATCTTAAAAAAATAGCAACCAGTCTCCATCGTTTTGTGATGTATGCTTTTTTCTTTTTCTTTTTAATTGCTGTAAAAACCTGTTTTGTGGCTTTGTCTAATGGAGCTTTCCAAAATGTATTACCTGTTGCCATTTTCGTCTCCACAAAACCTGGGACAATATCTGTCACATAAATTTTTGCTTTTTTAGTACGTGAAGCCTTCATCCATAATGACTCTAAATAGCTATTCATAAATGCCTTAGAAGCAAAATAACAAGGCACATGTCGATTACCTCGAATACCTGCTATCGATGAAATACCCACCAAATGACCATGACCTTGTTCTCTAAATAAATTATATGCTAAGCCAAAAACCTTTACAGCTCCAACCACATTGGTTTCAATTGTCGGCACTTCTTTTTCCCATTCTAATTCAAAATTTGGACCTCCAACACCAGAGCTATACACTACCAAATCTATCGTGCCCATTTCATCAATTAGTTCTTGAAAAACCACATCTGTAGCCTTTACATCTGTAGCATCATGTTGTTTAGAAATGTATTTTTCTGGATTTGTAGCTTTTAATTCCGTTAACTTCTCAGCTCTTCTACCTGTAATAGCTACTGTATAACCATCTTTCACTAATAAAATGGCTAATTCTTTACCAATACCAGATGTTGCTCCAAAAATTACTGCATTTTTACTCATATGTTAAATGTTTTGTCAGTAAAAAAAATTATTTTTACTGCCATAAATATAATAGAAATATGTTTAGTACTGGTCAAAAAATATTCGGAATTTTATTTGCCTTAACTTTTATCTTTTTTATAGTTTGGAGTTATCGCAAAGACTTAAAACTTCACAAGCTGCACTATAATAAAGTTTGGATAGTTGGTGTTGCTATCTTTATTGTTATTGGTCTATTTGCAATCTTAACTTTCACCTTACATAAATGAAGACTATTAACCTGAGTTCGACCTAAGATTATTACACTTGTTTAACTGAAATAATTTTGACAGGGCAAGCTTCTTTTGCTTTGATGTTCTTTTCAAAAATAGTCTCGTCTGGTGATTTTAACGTAAAAAAGCCTTTTTTATCTTTAGCGTGTAACAACACAGATTTCCCATCTTTCTTCGACATTTGAAATTGAGCAGGTGCCAATTCAACACAATAATTACAGCCTATACATTTCGCTCTTTGTAATGTGATGATTACCATTATACTTTAACAGGTGCTACAGTTGTAGTCACAATTTTATAGAGTTTATCTGATGGGCGAACTCTAAATTTTAAAGGTATGGTTATAGAATCACCTTTGGTAGCCACAGTTCCTTTAGCATCATTCACAAACATCTCTTCAAGTTTAAATTCTTCAACTCCTGTAGTTGGCCCTGTAATTAATAACGTATCACCTACTGAAATATCATAAGCTTCAATTTTGAACTCACCAATACTTGGTTTCGGAAAATAATGCATGCTCTTACCTACATATACTTTCTTTTGAGTAGCATGTGAACCAGAACCTTTACTCCATTCACCTAGTTTTTGCCCTAAATAATAGCCATTCCAAAATCCACGATTATAAACCTTTTCTAGCTCTTGCATCCAAGAAATTACTTTTGCTTTATCATAAGTACCATCGGCAATACTATCTATTGCATCACGATAACATTTTATCACATT
>JAJRPL010000289.1 GCA_024280815.1 Bacteroidota bacterium | reverse complement strand
GTGGTAATACCTAATGCAGAAGGTAAAAGAACAACTCCTTCTATTGTAGCATTTGTTGAAGGTGGTGAGCGTAAAGTTGGTGATCCTGCAAAACGTCAGGCAGTTACCAACCCAACTAAAACTATTTCTTCTATCAAAAGATTTATGGGTAATAAATTTTCTGACTGTAAGAAAGAAGCGGAAAGAGTATCTTATAAAGTAGTAAAAGGAGACAACAATACACCTCGTGTTGATATTGATGGTAAATTATATACACCACAAGAAATTTCTGCAATGGTATTGCAAAAAATGAAAAAAACAGCTGAAGACTATTTAGGTCATGATGTAAAAGAAGCTGTAATTACTGTGCCTGCTTACTTTAACGATGCACAACGTCAGGCTACAAAAGAAGCTGGTGAAATTGCAGGATTAAAAGTAAGTAGAATAATCAATGAGCCAACTGCAGCGGCTTTGGCTTACGGATTAGATAAAGCAGGCGAAGATAAAAAAATAGCGGTTTACGATTTAGGTGGAGGTACTTTTGATATTTCTGTGCTTGAAATTGGAGATGGTGTTTTTGAAGTATTATCTACTAATGGAGATACACATTTAGGTGGAGACGATTTTGACCATGTAATTATTGACTGGTTAGCAGATGAGTTTAATAAAGAAGAAAATATTGATCTTCGTAAAGACCCAATGGCTTTACAACGTTTAAAAGAAGCTGCTGAAAAAGCAAAGATTGAATTGTCATCAAGTACACAGACTGAAATTAATTTGCCTTATGTTACTGCTACAGATAGCGGACCAAAGCACTTGGTAAAAACATTAACAAGAGCTGCTTTTGAAAAATTAGCTGATAATTTAATCAAGCGTTCAATGGCTCCAGTAAAAAAGGCTTTAAAAGATGCTGATTTATCTACTTCTGATATTGATGAAGTAATTTTAGTAGGTGGTTCTACTCGTATTCCTAGAATTCAAGAAGAAGTTGAAAAATTCTTTGGTAAAAAACCATCAAAAGGAGTAAATCCAGATGAGGTTGTTGCTATCGGTGCGGCCATTCAAGGTGGTGTATTGACAGGTGAAGTAAAAGATGTATTGTTATTAGATGTTACACCGCTATCTTTAGGGATAGAAACAATGGGTAATGTAATGACAAAGTTGATTGATGCGAATACTACCATTCCTACAAAGAAATCGCAAGTATTCTCAACAGCAGCAGACAATCAACCTTCAGTAGAAATTCATGTACTACAAGGAGAACGTGCTATGGCAGGAGATAATAATACGATAGGTCGTTTTCATTTAGACGGAATCCCACCATCACAAAGAGGCGTGCCTCAAATTGAAGTTACATTTGATATTGATGCCAATGGTATTATTCAAGTGTCGGCAAAAGATAAAGGTACTGGTAAAGAGCATAATATTCGTATTGAAGCCTCTTCAGGTTTGTCTGATGAAGATATTCAAAAAATGAAAGCTGATGCAGAGGCGAACGCTGATGCGGATAAAACAGCTAAGGAAACAGCTGAGAAAATTAATGGAGCTGACGGTATGATTTTTCAAACAGAAAGTCAGTTAAAAGAATTTGGTGATAAATTATCTGATGATAAAAAAGCACCTATAGAAGCTGCATTAGAAGAATTGAAAAAGGCACATGAGTCTAAAGATATAGCACAAATAGATACAGCTATGGAAACGATTAATGAAGCTTGGAAAGTTGCTTCTGAAGAAATGTACAAAGCTCAACAAGAAGCTGGTGGAGGTCAAGGTCCAGAAGCTGGAGCCGAAGGGACTGCACCTGAAGGTGATGATGTTCAAGATGTAGATTTTGAAGAAGTAAAAGAAGATGAGTAGTTTTACAGACTAAATTAACAACAAAAATCCCGTTAGAATTTCTAACGGGATTTTTTTTATCGGTAGGGTTTAGTTACCTTTTCAAATTGGGTGTTTAGCGATTGTTTTGTTGTTCAGCTAACTTTAAAAGTTAACTTGGGTTTTATATAACTACAAAATATCAAGTTTAGTATATTTTACTTATAAAATATTTGAGTAAAATAATATTTGTTATTAGAATTTTTGAAGGCAGCAATACCAGTTTTGGTATAATCACCTTCAATATTTTTTTTATGCCCTGTACTTTTTAACCAAGTATAGACTACAGATTTTGCCGTAGGAAAACCATAAGCAACATTCTCACTAATTCCGGTAGCATTTTCAGAAGCTCTTAAAGTATTTGATCTTTTTTTGAAATTGTCATGGCTGGCTGTGTTTTTAAAAACCATATACTGAGTATGTTCAACAGCTAATTTATCTGCAGAGGCATCTCTAACCAGTTGTGATAGCCCGATGCTCTCTCTATGCTCATTTACTCGTTTAAAGATTTCATTGGTAATTCCAGATTGGGCAGTTTCATTGATTTCACTACTATCATCTTCAGAACAAGATGCTACTGAAAATAATATGAATAGTACGATACTGTATTTTAAAAAGGTTGATTTCATGAGTTTATATTTATTGTTTTTAACGGTCATCCCGAAGTTTCGGGACGAGTATGCTCGTTTTATGTTTAGCGATTTAATAGTTACTACTTATATAACTGTAAGAATAGAGGTTTAGTATTTTGTATATGTAGATATTTTCTTCAATAAACTGTTTAAAGAATATTTCTTCTCTGTGTATCTCAGTGAAATAATATATTTTCCTCATCAAAATAATTTACCTTTGTCAGCCAAATATTCTAGCATTGACCTTAAAAGCGTACACATCAGAATTCCGTTACAATCTAAAATTAGCTTACCCTGTAATATTGGGTATGTTAGGACATACTTTGGTGGGTTTTATTGACAATATTATGGTGGGTCAATTAGGTACAGCCGAGCTGGCAGCTGTATCATTAGGTAATAGTTTTATATTTATTGCCATGTCTTTAGGGATAGGTTTTTCTACTGCGATAACTCCTTTAATGGCAGAAGCAGATGG
>JAJRPL010000288.1 GCA_024280815.1 Bacteroidota bacterium | reverse complement strand
TGTACGTTCAGATTGTAAACTTGTTGCATTTAATTTTAATTTGGCAGCTTTACGTTGATGAAAACCATCAAAATTTAAAAGTGGCTGTATCACTTCTATTTTTGTAGCATAATCATTAATCTTTTCAGGGTCATTTAAAAATGCAGGATTAAAATCACTTTCTACTAAAATTTCTTGATTCAATTTAAAACCGAAAGCCATTAAAGGATTGGTAGTTGACATTGCTGCATGTGACACACTAATAGTCGGTAATAAAACTGCATTTGACTGTCTATAATCTCCTTTTGCTGCCAATACATTTTGTTGAGCAATTTTTAAGGTATGATTGCTTTCTTTTACTTTGGCAATAACCTCTTGTTTTGAAATAGATTTTATTTGCTGAGCTGAAATACCCTGAAAAGTATACAGAAATATAAAACTCAGTATTAAAATTGTTTTTTTCATCCGATTTAATTTTACTTTATTTGATTATTTTAAGCGACAAAAATAGGTTGAGAATCTTCCACACTAAGTAACATAGGTCACCTACATGTGTAACAAAAGTTGCTCTTAATTAGATATTATATTTTGAAGCATAGTAAGAGATGATTATAAAAAAAATATTATATTTGAAAAACTCAATGTTTATACTCTTTATGAAAAAAAACAAAACTCTAAATAGAAGGCTATACTTTCGACAATCAAGCTTCTCAGTATATAGAGCAATTTTATTTCTCAGTTTAGTGATGGTTCTATCGAGTTGTTCTACTAATAAAAATCACATCAAAATAAATGCTCACCTTTGGGTGTATGCTAGTAAATTCCCACCTAATTGGGATTGTACACCTAACCTTGAAGCTGTGTTTTCTGATTTAAGTTCTGCAGGTATTGACGGACTAGAACTAATGGCTATTAACTTGCGTCATGACAACGCTGTAGAAAAAATAAATGCACTTATCAAAAAATACAATTTAGCAGTATCTGGCTCTTCTTATGGTTTCGGTAATATGTGGGACAAAACTCAACATCAAAAAATATTAGACGATATCAATATTATAGTCCCAAAATTAAGTCAAGTTGGTGGTAAAATACTTGGCATTTCTGTTGGAGGAGCAGATCATATAAAAACAGAAAAGGAATTAGATGCTCAAGCCGATGTCCTCAAACAAATTTTAGTGATTTGTGAAGCGAATGGTATTGAAGCTAATTTGCATAATCACACTTATGAAGTTGAAAATGGTATGCATGATCTAAAAGGAACTTTACAACGGATTCCTGACATAAAACTAGGGCCAGATTTAAATTGGTTAATACGTGCAGGTGTAGATCCTGTAGATCTTATAAATATCTATGGTAAACAAATTACATATTTACATATTCGTGACCAATATAAAGATGGTACATGGACAGAATATGTAGGACAAGGAGCAACAGATTTCTCAGCCATTGCTAAAGCATTAAACAAACAAAATTTTAAAGGACAAGTAGCTGTTGAGCTGGCTTTTCCTGATAATTTTACACCTATCAATCCGTTAAAAGAAGATTGGAAAAAGAGTCTTATCTTTATAAAAGATACTTTCGGATGGTAAACCTTAAAAATTAAAAATAAATGAAAATAGCCATGTTAGGTTCTGGATTTATCGCACGATTTTACGCCACATCATTACACGACCAAAGACGTACAGATAGAATCATTTCAGTATATTCTAGAAATTTAGAAAATGCTAAACGTTTTGCAAAAGATTTTGAATTCTCTACTTTTTCTGATAATATGGAAGAGGTTATAAATGACCCAGAAGTAGATGTTGTACTTATTTCATTGCCTAATCATTTACATGAACTTGCAGTAGCAGCATCTGCCAAAGCAAAAAAACATGTACTCTGCACCAAACCGCTAGGAAGAACAGCAGCTGAGGGTAAACGTATGCTAGATCTAGTAGAAAAAGCAGGTGTATTTGGTGGGTATTTAGAAGATTTATGCTATACACCCAAATTTTTAAAATCTGTAGAAAGTGTAAAACAAGGCAGTATAGGGCGAGTATTATGGGCAAAATCTAGAGAAGCACATTCAGGTCCTCATAGTGATTGGTTTTGGGATAAAGAAAAATCTGGTGGTGGTGCTATGGTCGATTTAGGTTGCCATTGTATTGAAATTAGCAGAAATTTTATAGGTAAAAACATAAGACCTGTAGAAGTGATGTGTTGGGCAGATACGCAAGTGCATCCTATAGAAGCAGAAGATCATGCTATCGGTTTGGTAAAATATGCAAATGGAGCCATCGGCCAGTTTGAAGTAAGTTGGACCTTTAGAGGCGGAATGGATTTAAGAGATGAGGTAATGGGTACGGAAGGTACAATCTGGATTAATAATTTTTTACGTACAGGTTTTGAGATGTTTACCACAGGAGAAGGCGATGGTTATGTTGCAGAAAAAACTGAAGTAAATAATGGATGGCTGTTCCCTGTCGGGGATGAATCTCATGATTTAGGCTACCCTAATATGTTTACAGATATGTTTGAATCAATAGAAAAAAAACGAGAACCTTTAGAAAGCTTCTATGATGGATATATTGTAAATACAATTCTAGATGCTGCCTACAAATCTGCTGAAACAAAAAACTGGGAACCCGTACTTATTGATGACTGGCGAGGTGACGAACAAGATGATTCTAAAGCAGAACTAAATTCTTATGATGATGAGCATTATCTGATAAAAGAAGAAATTTTACCTAACGGAGATGTAAAAACCATCCTTAAACATAAAATTACTGGTAAAATCTCTCAAAAAATGATTTCTAAATCTTTATAGAGATTTAATAAAAAAAAACTTTAAAATTAGATTTGTCACAGCACTTTGAAAATTTGAAGAGATTGTTAACCTTAATTTAAACACATGAATATCAACACAAAAGGAAAAGCAGACCACACTTATGATGCCATAGTTATTGGCTCTGGCATTAGCGGAGGTTGGGCTGCCAAAGAATTATGTGAAAAAGGATTAAAAACATTAGTCCTTGAAAGAGGACGTAACGTAGAACATATTAAAGATTATCCTACAGCGAATTTACATCCTTGGGAAATTAAAAATCGTGGTGAAATATCTTATAAAGTCAAAGAAGAAAATCCGATACTCAGTAAATGCTATGCTTTTAGAGAAGAAACAAAACATTTTTTTGTGAAAGATAAAGAACATCCTTATATACAAACCAAACCCTTTGATTGGATTAAAGGCTATCAAGTAGGTGGAAAATC
>JAJRPL010000287.1 GCA_024280815.1 Bacteroidota bacterium | reverse complement strand
TTCGAAAATATGGAAAGTTTAAAAAAGTGGTTACATCAAATGGTAAATCAAATGGACAAATCGTTGATTAAATCTATAACAGGAAACAAACATTATTTAAATGCATTCTATACGACATTATAAATTTAAATTGGTATTACTACATTGGGTTTATATAGTTCTGTTATTGCAGCTAAAGTGTTATTAGCACTCTTATTTGGACAGCGTGTTACAAAAGATTACCCTGGGGCAATGACCATAGCAATATATTTTCTAGTCACTATTTTTGGAGTGTTCATTTTAAAGCATATTTGAATTAGTAACAACCCCTAGTTTAGAACAAGAGTTTAACTATTTACTTTAAATGTGCTTGATCCTACTTTATGCCCTTGAATATAAATTCCTACCGTATAAGTTCCTTTGGTGAATTTATGAATCAACTTATCAATAAACATTATAATTTTTATACTTTGATTGTTGTAGAAAATTGTTGTGGAATCTGTATAGGATTGTTCTTTATTATCAGCTAAAGTAAATGTTCCTTTTTCACTAATTACTTTTCCTTTGGGTGAATGTATCACAACAAAAGCATCATTATAGCCTTTTTTTGATAAATAATTTTCTTTAATTCTAAAAGTAAGACGAAGTGCGTGAATTTTTTTTGATCTATCTGTCTCTATGTATTTACCTTTTTTACTCTGTAAGGCCTCAATAGATATATTGTTAACCGATAGTGATGTTTCATCTCTTTCGTTTTTTTTGACTACTTTTTCTTTTGTCTCATTATTCACTTTTGATTTTGTTGTTGGCTGCACTACTTGACTTGAAATTTCTGACAATAATTTATTAGGAACTGAATTATCTATTTTACTGGTATAGTTTTTATCTTTATTTGTTTTTTCTTCTTGCTTGTTTTCTTTTGCTGCTTCTGCAATTAATTCATTAAATGCTTTCCTTTGAGATTCTGGTTCATTAGTTTCTGTTTCCTCTTCTTCTTTTGAAGATTCATCCTCTTGAAAACTTAGTACTTCTTCCATTTCTTCTTCAGATAAACCATTAGACACTACTCTTGATGATTCATTTTGTGATACTGGAAATGCATCAACTTTATTTGTAGATGGATTTGTGTTATCTTTTGCTGTTACCTCTTCAATAATATTACTGCTCTTCGAACTTTCAGCTTTAATAGAAGGTTCTTTCTCCTTTAAGTTTGTAAGACTTTGTTGGCTTCCATTCAGTTCTGAAAAACTTTCATCAGTTGATTCTTCAGTATCTGCATAAGTTGGTGCTGTATCCTCAACTAATACTTCTTCTTTAGCTACAGAGGTAGCTTCTGTAATTGTATCTGAAACCTCTTCTTCAATAACTTCTGTTTCTTTTATTGCTTTTGATTCGTAACTAAATGTTTCTATTGCGACTTGTGGGTTTAAAAAAGCAAATTCAGTTCTTCTATTTTTTTCATGAGCAGCCTCACTACACTCAACACCATCAAAACATTTGTTTACCATTTTACTTTCGCCATAACCTTTGGCAGTAATTCTACTTCTATCTACACCAAGAGAAACTAAATAATCAGCAGAGGCTTTTGCTCTTCGCTCAGATAACTTTAAGTTATAAGCTTTACTTCCTCTTGAATCTGTATATGATGATACTTCAATATGTATGTTTTTATTGTTGTTTAAAATACCAGCTATTTTATCTAACTCTTTTGCTGCTTTTGCTGAAATGTCAAATTTATCAAAACTAAAATAAACAGGATTGATCGATGCTTCATCTTCTTCTGTAGTAGTAGTATCTATTTCCGTTTCAACAGCTACAATCTCTTCAATACTTTCTTCAACCTTATCTTCTGTGATAGCAACACTAGTTTCTGTTACAGTATCAACTACATCTTCATTATTTAAATCTGAATCAATACTATTAGTAATTGCTGCTGATTCTGTTGTAGTATCTTTTTCAGTTTCAACAACCACAATCTCTTCAACCTCTTCTTCTATAGTGGTAGTATCTTTTTCAGTTTCAACTACACCTTCTTTATTTATATTTGAATCAATACTATCAGTAATTGCTGCTGATTCTGTTGTATCGTTTACCTCATTTTCAATAACTACGATTTCTTTACTAACCTTATCTTCACCAATACTAGTAGTACTCTTTTCAACGTCTATAACTTCTTCTGCTTTAGCGATAAAAGCATTAGCATTTGCAATATCTTCTACTGTCTTCTTAATTAAGAATTTATTAGCCTCTAAAGTTGGTGCTTCTAAATAATTTGCAGTATTTACAATATGCTCTTCTGTACTATACAATTCACCTGATGCTTTTAAGGTATATGTTTTATTACAATCTAAAATAAATTTATAAGCACCTTCTGTATCCGTTTTAACTTGTTGTATTTCATTATTATCATCATCAAATAATATGATTTTAGCATCTGTTATAGCTAGTTCAGTTTCTTTGTCTTTTACTACGCCTACAATTTCTTGAACACATTTTTCGTCTTTAATCAACTCTTCAACTAAAAATGAATAGATGTCATGATTGTTTTGTCCTTGTAATCTATTGGATGCAAAATATCCTCTTTTATCATTATTTGAAATAAAAGAAAAATCGTCATTAGTACTGTTTATAGGAGCGTCTAAATGAATAGGTGTAGTAGGTATGTTATTCACACTTAAGTCACTTACATAAACATCTAAGTTGCCCAATCCGTTTGGATGACCATCTGATGAAAAATACAACATATTATTTTTAGAAATATATGCTGTTACTTCATTACCACTGGTGTTAATTGTAGGTCCTAAATTTCTAACTTTACCAAAACTTCCATCATCATTAATAGCTACTACAAAAATATCTGCTCCACCAATAGATGAAGGCATATCAGATGTAAAATACAATTCTGTTCCGTCAGTACTTAAAGCTGGTTCTCCAAAAGAATAATTGCTTTTTGAAAAAGTTAGTTTACTCATATTACTCCAATTTCCTTCCTCATCAACATCTGCTTTAAATAGTTGTTCTCTATCATTTCTTTTACGCTTTTTTCTATATTTCATTGCAGAAAAATATACCGTCGTTAAGTCTTTACTATAAGCGGCACCTGTTTTAGTAATCTTATCGGTTGGTATACCTTGTATTTCCTTTTTTTCTAACAACTCTCCATCATCACTAATAGTGGCAATAAATAAATTTGATTCTGATAACTTTTGACTGTCAGAATTAATTTTTTCTGCACTAGGAGATTTATATATAAATTGATTATCACTTAAAAATGTAACTCCATAATCTGGTTGAGCCGTATTTGATTCTAAATATTTAATCAAATATTTATTTGGTGATGTTTGTGCAAAAGTTGTCAATGACAAAAACCACAAAAGCACTAAAATTGATACCTTTTTCATTAATTTTAATATTAGGTTGATTAAATTAATTATAGCAGTTTAACGCTATTTTTATTTTTAATTATGTTGTTCACTTGGGGGATTTGTAAAAGAAAACTCAATTCTTCTATTTTCTTTATGAGCCGCCTCGCTACATTCTGTATTATTACTACATTTATTAATTAGTTTACTTTCTCCATGTCCAATTGCAACTATTCTATTGCTATCTACTCCTTTTGCAACTAAATAATCTAATGCTGCATTTGCTCTTCTTTCAGACAATGCTAAATTATATGCATCACTACCTCTAGAATCAGTATAAGCAGCTATTTCTAAATGAATTTTTAAATTGTCTTCTAAAATTTCCACTATTTTATCTAATTCTGTTTTAGATTCTTGAGTGATATTTGATTTGTCAAAACCAAAATAAATTAAATTTATTGTAGATTCTATATTACTTAAATCATCATCTATAGTTTCTATCTTTTTAACTAACAATTTATCTGCTTCAATGGTTGGTTCATTGTAATATTCACTTGTAGTTATAGTATATTCTTCCATCTCATAAGCCTGCTCAGATACTGTTAAATTGTATGTTTTATCACAGTCTAATGTAAATCTATAAGCACCGTCTTCATCTGTTTTTACTTGATCTATTTCATTGTTTGTTTCATCAAACAACGTAATTATAGCTTCTTTAATTATTTCTTTTGTTTCACTATCTTTTATTACCCCTGCTATTTCTTGAACACAAGGTTCGCTTGTTATACCTTTAGCTGTAAAGGAATAAATATCATTATTTTTTCTTCTCTTAGTTTCTCTATTAGAAGATATAAAACCTTTTGTATTCTTATTATTAATAATAAAAGCAAAATCATCTTTATCGCTATTTATTGGCTCATCTAAATGTAATGGTTCTGTCGGGTTACCATTATTTAATTCGCTAACATATACATCTAAATTCCCAAAGGTATCTTCACGTCCGTTTGATGAGAAATACAACTTATTATCTTTTGTAATAAATGGTGTAACCTCATCACCTTTAGTATTTATTGTTGACCCTAAATTTTGAGGAACTCCAAAACTACCATCTGCTTTTATATCAACAACAAAAATATCTTTACCTCCTAATGTTGATTTTCTATTTGAAACAAAATAAAGTTGTTTTCCGTCATTACTTAGTACTGGACTTTCATAAGTGTATCTTTTTTTATTAAAAGGTAGCACTTCAATATTTGACCGACTTCCATCTTCTTCTATTGTTGCCTTAAACAATTGAGATTTTTTATTATTAACTCTTCTCCTTCTATATTCTTTTGATTTAGAATAAACTTTTCTCAAATTATTACTTGAAAAATAAACTGTTTTTGAATCTTTAGTATATGTAATACCTGTTTTTGAAATTTTGTTTTTAGAAAAGTCACTAATTATTTCTTTACCAATTATTTCACCTTCATTATTTACACTCCCTGTAAATAAGCCTGATAGTCCGTTTCTCTTTCTTTCTTTAATCGGAGAAACAAAAATAACTTTATCTTCATTTAAAAATGTAACATAATCAGATCTCTTTGTGTTATTTTCTATATGTTTTACATGAAAGGTCCCTGTTGACATTTGTCCGAAAACAGATGTAGCTATAAAGGATAAGACTATAAATATTGAAAACTTTCTCATTGTTTTAATTTTTAGTTAGCTTTCTATTAACGGTAGTTTTTATAGTATAGTATAAATAGTAGTAATTTTTTACAAAAAAAAGATTGATAAAAAAATTTATCAAGCTTAAGTTGTTAACCAAAGTGTTAACAACTAAACTTATTCCTTTGTTTTAAAGGATTTATTTAATTGTACCAAAACATCATCAGTAATGTCAGCTTTTTCTTCTCCGTACATTACCGTCCCATTGCTGGCTGTTGTACCTAACACAAAATTATACCCTTTTTCTTTGGCATAATTTTTTACAAAATCATTAATTTCTTTTGATAGTGTTTCCAAACTTTTTTGTCCTTCGGTTTGCACTTGCTGTTGAACAGTTTGTTGACGTTGATTGATTTGTTGTTGTTGTTGCATTAATAGCTGTTCTTTTTCTGCCCTAACTTTAGCAGACAGCCCCTTTGAATTTTCTTGATATATTCTTGCTTTGTTTTGCCAACCACTAATTAAGCTGTCCAATTCTTTCTGTAGTTTTTCTGATGTAACTTTCATCGTAGCTTCAGCTTCTTTTGTGCCTTTGTACTCTTTCATTAGCTCTTCAACATCTACATAAGCAATTTTTGTTTCTTTTGTACAAGAACTAAACACAACTACAAGAACCAATAAGGTTAATATTTTTTTCATTTTTAAAGTTTTATAAATTTTGAGCAAATATATAAAAATAGCAATGCTATACGGATAAAAAAATAAAGTATAGGTAAAATTTATTGTTCAAATAATTACAATAATAAACACTTATTGAAATTCACTTGTTATTGTTTGATTTAAGAGTGTTTGGTAATTACACTAAAGTTTTGCTTGTTGAACTTGATTAAGGTTGGTAAATCATCTTAAATAGAGTTTTTAGTTGTTTTTAATGATGTAAATGTGTGAAGAATACTCTTTAGCGGTTCTTCCCTTAAAGTTTGATTTAAAACCAATAAAGAACGCTTTAATAAAATTAGTTCTACCTGTTTTATATTTTTCAGAAAGTAAACTTACATAATAGGAATCAAATTTCATTGGGAGTGTTTTTATAACCTCCATATTTTCTTCTCTAAAAAGTTCTTGAATTGATTTTTTAGAAAAATGCCATAAGTGTCTCGGCACATCATAAGCTGCCCAAAATTCTTTATAATAATTAGCATCATAACTTTTAAAATTCGGAACAGCAACTACCAAAGTTCCTTCAGGTTTCAACAAAGATTTTAATTGAGCAATGTATTCTGTTAAATTCGGAACATGCTCTAATACATGCCACATAGTTATTACATCAAATGTGCTGTCTTTAAATTTTTTTAGATCATCAAAAATTTGAGGGACTTCTTGAGGTTTTAGGTTTTGAATCTTTTTAGTGGTAATTTTTCTGGCTTTTTCGTTTGGTTCTACTCCTGCTATTTGCCAATTATTATTTTTACACGCTTTTAAAAAATCGCCTGTACCAGCACCAATATCTAGAATTGACTTTTGCTTAGATTTAAAAGAATTGATTAGTTTTACTTTTTTCTTAATCGTAAAGTTTCTGACTATTTGATAAACTTTATCAATAAGTGTTTTGTTTGTATTTGAATGTGAAATATAATCTTCACTTTAATAATACCTACCCAATTCATCTAGTTTGGGTCTTGGAGTAGTAATCAATAATTCTGATTCTTTATCTATAAAAATTGAAAATGTTTCATGTGAAACGGTAAAGTCTTTACAAGAAATAAAAGAATCTAAAGGTTGATTATCTATCGGTGATGTCTTTATTTTTTTCATTTTATACCCTTGTGTTTGAGAAATTTTTAATCTACCTGTAATTTAGCTCTATAATGTTTCACGTGGAACAGATGTGTTTAACGTCCCATATACACAAGTAAAACAGAAACATCACTAGGAGAAACTCCTGAAATTCTACTTGCTTGTGAAATACTAATAGGTTTAATTTCGCTTAATTTTTCTCTTGCTTCATAGGACAAAGACTTTACCTTGTGGTAATCAAACTTAGAGGGAATTAAAATATTTTCTAAGCGGTTTAATTTATCAGCATTGTTCTTCTCTTTTTCAATATAGCCAGAATATTTAACGTGTATTTCTGTTTGTTCAACAATTTCTCTATCAATACTTTTAGTTTGAATAAACTCTTGTACACCAGGAAATTTTTGCACATCATCAAAGTCTAATTGTGGTCTAGCAGCAATCTTAAACATTTTCATAGACTGGTTAATTTCAGCAGAATTCTTATTTTTTAAAATATAGTTAATATCGTCTGGCTTAACACTTGTTGTTTTTAAAAAAGCAACAAAAGCATCTGTTTTTTCTTGTTTTTCAATCACACGATCCAACCGTTCTCTAGATGCTAACCCTAACTCATAAGATATAGGTGTTAAGCGTAAATCAGCATTATCTTGTCTTAATAAGGTTCTATATTCAGCTCTAGATGTAAACATTCTATAAGGCTCTTCTGTACCTTTAGTTATTAAATCATCAATTAAAACACCTATATAAGCTTCATTTCGTTTTAATAAAAAAGGTGGTTTTTCCTGAACTTTTAACGCAGCATTGATACCTGCCATTAACCCTTGTGCAGCTGCTTCTTCATATCCTGTTGTACCATTTATCTGCCCAGCAAAGAATAAATTTTCTATTAATTTAGTTTCTAGATTGTGTTTTAATTGAGTTGGTGGAAAGTAATCATACTCAATAGCATATCCAAAACGGAAGAATTTCACATTCTCAAATCCAGCTACTTTACGTAAAGCTTTGGCTTGCACATCTTCTGGTAATGATGTTGAAAATCCGTTTACATAAACCTCAACAGTATCCCAACCTTCAGGTTCTATAAATAATTGATGCCTGTCTTTTGTGGCAAACCTATCGATCTTATCTTCTATTGAAGGACAGTATCGAGGCCCTAAGCTTTTTATCCTACCGTTAAACATTGGTGACCTATCAAACCCAGCCCTTAATAAATCATGAACTTCTTGACTGGTATATGTCATATAACAAGAACGTTGTTTTGTCAAGGTTTGAGTTTCATCACTATAAGAAAACTTTTCAGGATTAACATCCCCTGGTTGTTCAATCATCTTAGAATAATCTAACGACCTACCATCTACACGTGGCGGTATTCCTGTTTTCATTCTACCCGATGTAAATCCTTGCTTAATTAAATCTTCTGTGATTCCGGTTGAAGCTTTTTCGCCAGCACGTCCTCCACCAAAAGTTTTATTACCAATATGAATCAATCCATTTAAGAATGTCCCAGCAGTTAAAATTACAGATTTAGATTTTATCTCTAAACCCAACGTAGTTTTAACCCCCATGAGTTTACCACCTTCAATTATCAATCCATCAACCGTATCTTGATAAAAATCTAAATTTTTAGTTTGCTCTAACATCAACCTCCATTCTTCAGCAAAACGCATTCTATCACTTTGAACTCTCGGACTCCACATTGCTGGTCCTTTAGATTTATTCAACATCTTAAATTGAATAGCAGTCTTATCAGACACTATTCCACTATAACCACCTAAAGCGTCAATCTCCCTAACTATTTGTCCTTTTGCGATTCCACCCATTGCAGGATTACAACTCATCTGTGCAATGTTTTGCAAACTCATTGTTATCAACAAAGTTTTAGCACCCATATTTGCACTTGAAGCAGCAGCTTCACTTCCGGCATGACCTCCACCAACAATTATCACATCATATATATCTTGAAAAACACTCATTTATTTTTTGTAAAATTTAAATTGTTTCACGTGGAACATTAGCTATAAATATCACTACTTATAAAAAGTGAGCAAAGATAGATAATAATCTTCTTTGTTTCTCATTATCGTTTTCTCTTCTTTTGTCTTGTCTTTATATCCACACAGGTGCAAAACACCATGAATCATAACCCTATGTAATTCTTCTTCGAAGTTAACGTTAAAACTTTCTGTATTTTCTTTAACTCTATCTACTGAAATATAAATTTCAGTATTAATTTGTTTTCCTACGTTATAATTAAAAGTAATAATATCAGTTAAAGTATTGTGGTTTAGATGTTTAGTATTAATTTCTAATAAATAATCATCACTACAGAACACATAACTTACATCACCTTCTTTGCAAGATTCCGTGGATATAGTTGCTGATATCCAATCACTTATAATATTTTTGTTTAAAAAATTAAACTCTTTTTGAAAGTGAAACTCAATCATTACTTACTATCTTCCTTAAAATACTGTTGAACTTTCTTTTTATAATTATTTCGCAAAGGTAATGGCTTTCTGTTTAATATTTCATTGGTGTTAAAATATAGTTTTTTACCTTTAATTTTTGGTATACTCCGTTGTTTAAATTCAGTGGTATTTGTTTCAGATTTTCTCTTATTATCTTTTCCTTGTTGTAGTTGAGCTTTTTCAAGCTTTAGCAGTTCGTGTTGTAATTGTGTCATTTTTTGTAAAACTTGGTTATCAAAACCCTTATCTAATAAAAGCTTTTCTAACTCTTCCATTTGTTTAATTGCTCTTTGTCCTTTATTTCCATTTCTACCGTTACTATCACCATCTTTACCCATCATTTCTTTTAAGGCTTCTTTTAAAGCATTTTGTTCTTGATAAATCTGATATTGTTCTCCACTCATTTGCTCTGCACCTTTACCGCCTTGTTTTGGTTTACCATTTTTACCATTCTTTTCTCCTTTACCCTTACCTTCTTTTTCTCCTGGCTTCTCTCCTGGCTTCATACCATCTTTCATTTTTTTACTCAATTCTCCTTGTTTTTTTATGATGTCTGGTAAGCTAAACGATTCGCCATTTTTCTTTCCCTCTCCTTTGCCCATAGATGGATTTTGTAAACTATTTAACATATTACTCAACATATCTGCTAAATTATTAGCGGCTGTCATAGTGTATTGTTGATGAGACCTCCCTTGTTGAATTCTGTTTTCAGCAATATATTCGAGAGACTTGTCTAAATTATAATGTGCATTGGTCAAGTCTTTTTGAATTTTAGATGATAATTTTTGAAGACGTAGAGAAAGTGTATATAAACTGTCATCTATATGTTCAAAATTTTCTTTAATGATTTGTTGTTTTTTAAGTTTTTTCGGAAACTCAGCATGGCTAGCATCTACTCCATCAAAAGAAACTAATAACTTCTCTTGGTCGAAAGAAAAGATTAATAAGTTATCTAAAATTGATTTTAAATCATCAATATTTTCTTTAAGCGTTTCTCCTTGCATGGCAGACATGGCACCTTGCATTTTTTTGCTTAATTGCTCCATTTTTTTGGCAGCAGATTTTTGTTTTTTGGCAGCAGATTTTTTCTTGTCTTTTTTTGAAGAAGGATCTTTTTCGTTTTCTTGTTCCTTTAATTTATCAGATGCATTCTGCATTTCTTCTTTAATTTTTTCTTCTTCTGTTTTAGTTTGAGGAAAATTCATCGGTTGAACCAATTGCTTGTTTTGCTTTTTTAGTTCCTTAAAATCTTTTTGAATTTCATCAAATTTATTATTGAGTTTGTTTTGCTCTTCTGCTTTGTTTTGCTCTTTTTCTGATTGGTTTTCCTGTTTTTTTGATAGCGAATCTAATTTCTTTGAAATTTGAGCAGCTTTTTTTTCAACAAAAAAACGTTTAGACAGTTCTAATAAGCGTTCTAAAGAGCGTTTTTCTTGTTTGTTTTGTTGAGTTAGTTTATCAAGTTTATCTAACATCTTCTCTTTATCAAGCTTCTCAGACATTTTTTTTAATTGCTCTAATAAATCGTTTTTCTCTTGAAGTTCTTGAGCTTCTTCAATCCTTTTTTTTAATTCTTCTTTTTTTTCTTTTATTGATTTATCATCACTGTTTTGTTCTTGCTCGTCTAAATTTTGTTTCAATTGCTCGGTATGTTTTTCAAGCATTTCTTGATATTGCTCTTGTCGTTTTAAAAATTGGTTAATTTCCTTTTTATCGTTCCAGTTTAATTCAGGTTTCTTCTTAATCTTTTTAGAAAATGCTTCAAGATCTTTACTTAACTTTTCTGTTGTCTTTGCTGTTTTATTGAGTTCATCTAAATTTTGTTTTTGCTCTTTCAACAAATCATCGGTGATTTCTTGTTTGGTTTTATTATAATACTGAAAAGTGTTACTTTTTGTAGATTTACTACCATTAGCACCATCATTATCAAAAACTTCAAAATACATTTCGTAAGCTTTACCTTTTTTAATCTTTAAGTTTTCAGGTGAAAAAATATAGTAAAACTCCTCAAAAGTTGATTTATTAATAGTAATTATGTGTGTGTTTAATGTGTTTTTATCCTCTTTAGTATAATACACCAATTGTAATTTTTTCAATCCATAATCATCACTCAATTGGCCTGCAAACTGAACTGCACCTCTACTTACCGAATCAATATCAGATTTTATATTAATTTTAGGATATTCATCTTTTATAACTTCAATTGTATAGCTTAGTTTTTCATAGTCCTTCAACTTATTATTTGAGGTACTTATCTGATATGTTAAACCGTTTGAAATACGTTTTGAAATTGAAAACTTATTCTCCTTTTTTAAAGTAAAACTACTTGTAGTTGTCGTGATAAATTTTAGTGAATCTGTTGCTTTGGTTTTAATGTTCCACGTAATGGTTGTTCCTTCGGGAATTAGAGCGTTTCCTGTGTTTTTTATCAACTCATCTTTTTTATTGGTATAATTTGGATAGTTCATATACATTTCAAAACCTATAACTGTTGGCGTTTTAATTACCTGTAATTGATACTGTTTAGAACGAACATCGTTTGCTTCAATATGAAAAGAAATAGATTCTTTTAAGTTGTTAAATACATATGAAAATTGCCCGTTATTATCCTTTAATAAGTAATTTTCATTATTAAAAACGATGTTTATGTTTTCTGGAACAATATTTCCTTCCGTTTCAACGATCAGCTCGAAAGATTGTCCTTCAATAATTTCAAGTTTATCATTAAGTATTTTAAATAAAAATGGGGCTGGTGGTTCATAAGCGGTTTTATAATTAACCACTCGGATCAAACTATCATTAAAAAGAGAGGTGTTCCCGGTAAGGAAAGTAAAAAACCAAATCAATAAAGGGATGGACAGATATTTTAAGTACTTCGAGTTCTTTTTAAAATTAATAGCTTTTTTAAAATTAATAGGTTCTAAGCTTGCAGATTTTTGCTCAATACTTGCTAACAGTAGCTCTGATTGCATTTCATTTTGGTTCAGTTGTAATACATTGAGTAATTTATCATCAACTTCCGCAAAATGATTTCCTATAATTTTAGATGCTTCTGTAAAAGAAATTCCTTTTTGTAAACCCACTAATTTACTTACGGGCAAAGCAATAAATTTTATAAGCAACCCAAGCTCTACAGCTCAAAACGCAAAGAATAATACGCTTCTGGCGGTAGGGGCCAACCATAAAAAATGCTCAATAAATAAGGTGAATAAAAAGTACAACAAACCAAATGCTAAAAATAAAATCACACCTTTAATCAGTTCATTGGTATAGAACTTTTTAATGAAGTCTTGTAGTTTCTGCTGTATGTTATTAAAATTGTTCGCCATTTATAATGGCATAAAATTACAATTTTCATTGTCAAATAGTATCTTTGCAATCAAATTTTAACGAAATGAAAGATAAAGTACGTGTAAGATTCGCTCCTAGCCCAACCGGACCTTTACATATTGGTGGTGTAAGAACCGCATTATTTAACTATTTATTTGCTAAAAAAAATAA
>JAJRPL010000286.1 GCA_024280815.1 Bacteroidota bacterium | reverse complement strand
GGGTCAGGATTGTCATCACTTAATTGACGAAGAACACCAAGTCTAACACCTTTTAATCCATCTTTTTTTAAAAATTGCTGATAATCTGTTTTAGATTTATCTTTACCGTAGTTAGTTATTTTATCTTGAACATCATAACCAGCAATTACTTCTAAAACCTTAGTAGCATCCTCAACAGTTCTACACATGGGGCCAGCTACGTCATTACGAAGGTATAAAGGTATTATACCGCTTCTACTTACTAAACCTAAGGTAGTTCTAAACCCAACCAATGCATTATGTGAAGAAGGTCCTCTAATAGAATTACCTGTATCTGTACCTAAACCAATAGTGCCAAAGTTAGCTGCAATTCCAGCTCCTGTTCCTCCACTTGACCCTGCAGGAACATAATCTAAATGATAAGGATTTCTTGTAGTACCATGTGTAGAGCTTTCAGTATGTTTTGCACTAAAAGCCCATTCAGCCATATTGGTTTTAGCAATAATAATTGCACCAGCATCTAACAATTGTTGCACCACAAAAGCATTGTTGTCTGGTACAAAATTTTGAAGTGCTAATGCACCAGCAGTTGTGGGCATACCGATAGTATTGTAATTGTCTTTCACCAAAACTGGAATGCCATGCAAAGGTCTTAATATCCCTGTTTTTTTAAATTCAGCATCTAATCTTTTAGCATCAGCTAATGCATTAGGGTTGATAAAACTTATAGCATTGGTTTTAGAATCTAAACTGTCAATTCGTTTAAGATAAGCATTTACCATATCAACAGCAGTATAATCACCTTGTTGATAAGCGTTGTGAATTTGAGATATGGTTAGTTCATCTATAGTAATTGTTTTATTTTTCTTTTGTTTTGAACAACCAAAAGTTAGGATTGATACAAGTAATAAAGTGTAGATTTTAAGCATAAATTAATAGTTTAAAAGGGCAAGTTACTCAAATCTACATTACCACCAGAGAGGATAATTCCAACTTTTTTATTGGTAAATTCAGACTTAAATTTTAAAACAGCTGCTAAAGCTACAGCACTTGAAGGTTCAATAATAATTTTCATGCGTTCCCAAATAAGTCGCATGGCCTCTATAATTTCTTCTTCGGTAACTCTAATTATTTTTTCTACATGATTATTGATGATGTTAAAAGTAATGTCACCTAATGATGTTTTGAGTCCGTCAGCTATCGTATCAATTGTACTATTTTGTTCTATATTTCCACTTTCTAAAGAACGAAAAGCATCATCAACATTAAAAGGTTCAGCACCTATTACTTTGCAATTATTACCAAAAGCCAATGCACTTAAAGTGGTTCCTGAAATTAGACCACCACCTCCAATTGGAGCAATAATAATATCTAGATCTGGGTGTTTTTCTAACAATTCTTTTCCTGCAGAAGCATTGCCTAAAATGACATTAAAGTCATTAAATGGATGGACAAACGTAGCCCCTTTTTCTTTTTGAATTTGTTGAGCAGTCGCTTCTCTAGCGTTTAAGGTAGGTTCACATTCAGTAATGATTCCGCCATAACCTCTAACAGCATTTTTTTTAACTTCTGGAGCATCTTTTGGCATCACAATATAAGCTTTGATACCTAAGTTTTGTGCTGCCAAAGCCAAGGCTTGTGCAAAGTTGCCAGACGAGTGTGTAACCACACCTTTTTGTTGTTGCTCAGAAGATAATTGTAAAACAGCATGCATAGCACCACGCATTTTAAAGGCTCCCATCTTTTGAAAATTTTCGCATTTAAAAAAAAGTTCAGCACCTGTCATTCTATTTAATGTTTGTGAGGTGATTACTGGTGTGTTTTGTATGTAAGACTCTATCCTTTTATGAGTTTTTACAATATCTTCTTTAACATCCATAAGTTATTTTTTATAAGCTTTTACACCTGCTTTTATAGCTATGTTTAAATAGTTTTCTTTAGGTGGGATAGGGCAGGAGTATTTGTGATTGTATGCACAATACGGATTGTAAGCGGTATTAAAATCAATAACAATAGTATTACCATTGGGGATTTCTAAATCAATAAATCTGCCGCCTTCATAAGTTTCATTTCCGTTAGTAGTATCTGTAAACGGAATAAATAAATGGTTTTTATACTCGTCTTTTTTAATTAATTCTTGGTTTTGGTAAACATGTAAAACCAATTCTTTTCCATCTATTGTAAAAGTAGCTTTTCCATAAGTTTTATAGATTGGTAATCTTTCAGTTGTTGTAGGCATTTCAAAAGTTTCTTGATTTTTTTCTATTTCAAAAGTGGCTTTAATTCTATAGGTTGAATCAATTGGAAAAAAATCTAAAGACTTGAATTTTTTTAATCCTTCTTCGGTTAAAGGACTTTCTTTTTTGTCTGAGAATTCTAAGTTTAAGTTATCTTGAAAAGCTTTAATAGAAGCTGTATAATCATTGTAGAATTCTTTTTTTTGAGAACAGGCTACAGAAGTGATTATTAATAAGTAAAAGATAATAAGTTTTTGCATGGGTTTAGAATTTCACCCAAAGATAAGAATTGTAAAAGTAATTACAAGTACTTTGTAAAAGACCAAGATTTTCTGTCTTTTAAATAGTTAGGATTGCCTTCGTGATCATAGGCCTCTTTTTCAAAGCTGATATTGTGATACGCCTTGTTCCAGTTTCTAAGTCTAATTAGATGAACAAAAAATTCTAGTACATACCAAATGAAGAAGAAAATCCATAACAACTCTTTTTGCTGTTTTAAATGAATGCGTTCATGATTGATAAGCACCCAATTTTCTGATAAAGATTTATTCTTTAAAAATATAAAAGGATATACGGCCAAGCCAGTATAGTTTTTAGGGATGATATATTTTGATATTAAAATCATATATTTTATGTATTCAGCTAAGATAATGAGAATTCATTCTCAGTATTTTAGTGATAGAACTAACTTATAAACAAGAAATGAACAGTTTTAGTATAGTTTAATCAAACTATTAATAGCTAATTCTGTGCCAAATAATAGAAGTTAGCGTATTGTCGTGATAATT
>JAJRPL010000285.1 GCA_024280815.1 Bacteroidota bacterium | reverse complement strand
TTTTTTAAGTGAATTTTGCTTTTTTATCAATTACAAAATACAACTTTTTAAACAGTTTCCCAATTTTAAATCGCTCTTAATCCCTCTTAAAACCTGACTTTTTTTAATATCATATGGAATTTTCGGGGGATGGCTAAATAAATTTTAAGATACTAGTTCTCAATATTTAACTTTAATCTGTTCTAATGCTTTTACTGTTTCATTGACTGGCAATTGACAAGCACCGTCAATACATACGTAAATAGTCGTTCTATTTTTATCATATTTATATTCTAATAATAGCAACTTGCTATCTTTAGTACTTCCTACTATTAATTTATTCGGGATATAAGTAGCATTAAATTCTTTTAACTTTTGTTTTGCTTCTTCACCCACAATAGCAACTTCATAAAAATCACCTAAATAATTAGCATACAACAACAACCAATTTGACGCACCTGCCGGATATTGTAATGCTTTATCCTTTACATTATGTAACATTTGGTTTGCATTTTTTGAATACGATTTATTCCCAAAATAATGCCCAAGTTTGAACAAATTATTTGCCATGATAGAATTTGAAGAGGGAATTACGTTGTCATCAGTTTCTGTTTTTCTTGCAATAAGTCCTTTATCTACATTTGAGGTAAAGAAAAACATATTGCTTTTATCATCATAAAAATGGTCAAAACTATAGTTGGTTAAATTTTTAGCATTTTGCAACCACTTTTCATCTAAAGTAACTTCATAAAGATTGATAAATGCATCAACAACTGTTGCATAATCTATCATATAGGCATTTATTGAGCTTTTCTTATTTTTAAAATTACGGTACAAACCTCCATCTTCTTTATGCTGGATTTTTGCAATAAAATTAGCATTTTTCAACGCTCGTTTCAAAAAATGTTCATCACCAAAAACACGATACGCATCAATATAACCTTTAAGCATCAAAGCATTCCATGAGGTTAATATTTTATCATCCAGCCTTGGTCTGTCTTTTTTTCCTCTTGTTTCAAGTAAAGTATTCTTCCAAGATTTAACTTTAGCTTCTAATTCATCTACACTTAAATTGTGCTTTTTTGCAATGGCTTCATTACTTTCTGTTCTATGTAAATTATAGGTTTCATGTTCCCATTTAAAAGCATCATTGATATTGTAATAATCAGCAAAAAGTTTAAAATCATCTTTAACAATCTGTTGTAATTCTTCTTTTTTCCACACATAAAAAGCTCCTTCTTCAAGTTCTCCTTCGGCGTTATCACTATCCGCGTCAAGCGAAGAGTAAAAAGCTCCATTCTCGTGCATCAATTCTCGTTCTACAAAAGCAGTAGTTTCATAAACCACTTGTTTATATAAAGGGTTTTTAGTGACTAAATAAGCATTGGCATATAAACTTACCAATTGTCCGTTATCATAAAGCATTTTTTCAAAATGAGGAATGTGCCATTTCGCATCAACTGAATACCGTGCAAAACCACCACCGACTTGATCGTACAACCCACCTAAAGCCATATTGGTCAATGTAGTATTTACATAATCTAATATTTTTGTATCACCTTTTTGAACTGCATAACGCAATAAAAACTGAGAGTTATTTGGCATAGGGAATTTTGGAGCACCTGCACTTCCACCAAGATCAGTATCTATATACTGTTTCCATTTAGAAACAATCGTATCTAACTCTTCTAATGTATATTCTTTATCGGCAGTATTTAATATTACCAAATCAGATTGCCGCACACCTTCAGTTAATTTAGCAGCATTATCTTCTAATTTTTCAGGAGTCTCTTTATACAATTTCGATAATTGTTCTAAAATACTAATCCAATTCTCTTTAGTAAAATAAGTACCTCCCCAAACCGGTCTACCATCTGGTAATGCAATACAATTCAAAGGCCAACCACCTCTACCAGTCATCAATTGAACAGCATTCATATACACTTGATCTACATCTGGTCTTTCTTCTCTATCTACTTTTATATTGATAAAATTCTGGTTCATTATTTTAGCAACCGTAGTATCTTCAAAACTTTCATGTTCCATAACATGACACCAATGACAAGCGGCATAACCTATAGAGATTAATATTAATTTATTTTCCTTTTTTGCTAAAGCCAAGGTTTCATCATTCCAAGCATGCCAATCAACAGGGTTATGAGCGTGTTGTAATAAATATGGGCTCGTTTCATCAATCAAACTATTTGTGTAGGCATGTTCGGTCATATCGTTTTTATTTTGACTATTGCAACTTATCAAAAGAAAGGTGCTTAAGAGTATGAGTAGGTATTTTTGAATCATGTCATTTTTTTCAAAGATGAGGATAAACTGGGTTACTAAATAAGACTTTTCTCAAACAAAAAAACCAACACAAAATGTGTTGCTTTTTTATTATTATTTTAGATTCTTCACTTTGTTCGTTCCTCACAAAGTTCTGAATGACAAAGACAATTTAGGGATTATCCACCAAAGTCATCAAAGCGTATGTTTTCATCGGCTAGACCAAAGTCTTCACCCATTTTCTGAACGGCATTGTTCATTAA
>JAJRPL010000284.1 GCA_024280815.1 Bacteroidota bacterium | reverse complement strand
GATCTTTACGCTCGGTACAGAAAACACCATAAATATAACCATCTTCATGAGCTATCAAACGCATGTCATAAGCATTGATATCAGGATTTTCGGTTTGTGGTAAAACTAAAGGTTTATCCCAAAATTTAAAATTATCTATTCCGTTAGCACTTTCAACAAATGCAAAGAAAGATTTTCGGTCAGAACCTTCCATTCTAACTACAAGTACATAGTTACCTTTCCATTTTATAGCTCCCGCATTAAATGCTGCATTTACAGCAATACGTTCTTGTCCGTTAGGATTGGTGGCTGCATTTAAATCGTACCTCCAATGAATTGGAGTATGTGCTGCAGTAACAATAGGATTTTGATATCTGGTTAAAATTCCATTATTATTTTCTACGGGGCTATTTTTCTTTTCAATGAATGTTTGATGATTACGCATCAAAACATCATAGTTCTTTATTCTAGTATTATTATTCACTGTAATCATTAATTTTATAATTCAATTTATAACTCTTCTTCTAATTTGTTCCACCAGTATTTTTTAAGCAAGAAAATACTTATACCTAAAACTACTACTAATATATATACGGGTGTTTTCTGTCTAAAAACAATATACATTGGTAAAAATACTAATGCTGTTTGTGCAATTGTTCCAATAAAAACATTAAACATATCTCTTTTAAATAGGCTATTTTTCTTAAGGTTTGGATGCTCAGCAGCTACTTTATCATGTATAGGTTGCCAAAAACCCCAAGGTCTTACATTTTTATAAAATGATTTTAACACCGATTCTTCTGTTGGTGGTGCAGAATATGTACCTGCAACACATCCTATAAGAGAGGAAATCAATAAAAGAGGAAAGTAATACAAGTCTAACGTTTCACTAAAGACTGAAGGTAATATTAATGCAGGAATCATCCCTGCAACCATTCCCCAGAAAAAACCTTCACCATTAAATCGCCACCAATACCATTTTAAAATATTTGCTACGACATAACTACCAAATAAGGCTGAAACAATCCATTGTAATACCGAATTTACATCTTGTACAAAAAAGCCTAAAATAATACTTAATGCAACTACCAAAACACCTGAGCCATAATTCATAATTTCTATTTGCTTAGGTGTTGGTGTTGTCTTTTTATTTTTTAAATAAATATCATTAATCAAATAAGCTTGTGCAGCATTTAATGTACCTGCAAAAGTTGACATAAACGCAGCTAATAATCCCGCAAGTAGAAGCCCTGTCAAACCAATAGGAGCAAATTCTTTTATCGCAGAAGGTAAAATTAATTCAAAATCTATGGCTCCATTTACTGTAAGCAAATCTAATTCTTCATAATAAACTAATGCCAATGCAGCAAAACCAGCAATCATTAAATATCGAATAGGCATTAACACTACAGATACAAAACCACTCATTTTTGAAGCTTCTTGAGGTGATTTTGTAGATAATATTTTTTGCATATCATAGTTTGGAGCTGGCCCAGCTATACTTACTAGTACACCTTTAAAAACCATCATCATAAAGAAAATACTAAACAGGCCATAACCATCTGATTTAATTTTTTCATTTACTTGTGGTATAATTTCAGCCCAATCCATATTCAGTTCCCATCCAAAAAATGGGCTCATCCATCCATCAGGTACATTCAGTGTATTTTCACCGATAGCAGTATAACCTAAATAACCTATCACTAATGCAGCTACCGTCATAATAGCAAATTGAACAACATCTGCCCAAACAATACCAGACATCCCTCCTAATAAAGAATAAAAAACTGCAAACAGGGTGAATATAATTCCATATAAATGCGGAATATATTCAGGAGTAATATCAAATGGTATATAAGCACTAACAGCTTCCCAAGGAATAAATATTTCGGCAAATTTCCCTAAGCCTATAAAGCCGTCAGCCAAAAACCCTAAACAACTTAACAATGCAAATACCACAACAATGGTATGAGATAGTTTACCTCCTTTACCAAAACCAAACCGTGTTTGAATCCACTCAGCACCAGTTGTTACATTAGACCTTCTAAGCCAAGCAGAAAGGTACACCATTAAAAATATTTGATTAAAAACTGGCCATAACCAAGGTATCCAAGCACTTTTTATACCATAAACAAACATTAGGGTTACCAACCAAATTGTACCTGAAATATCAAACATTCCAGAAGCATTTGACAAACCTAGCATATACCAAGGTATCGACTTCCCTCCAAGTAAATAGTCTTCAGTACTTTTTTGTGCTCTTTTACGAAGCACTAATCCAATAACAATTGTCACCAATAAATAGGTGAGAATTATAGCAATATCGATCCCTTGAAGCATAAAAATTTAAAGATTAGGTTGATACTATTTATATATATTAGCAATACTTTATGATAAAGTATGACAAATCACAATACAAATATATTATTATTCGTATAATTGTTGTAATATTATTTTGTCAATTGACCAACGTAAATAAACGCTAACAAATAATTTTTGGAAATTTTAAAACAAGCACATAGAGAAATTACTCCACTATCTAATCAAGATTGTTTCTTGGTTTTTGACAGAACTAAAGATTATTTTGACTTTCCGCTACATTTTCATCCAGAAATAGAACTAAACTTTATTTCTAACGGAAAAGGTGTACGTAGGGTTGTAGGTGATAGTCTAGAAGAAATAGAAAATTTAGAATTGGTTTTGGTTGGGTCAGGTTTATACCATTGCTGGGAACAACACAATTGCACCAACAAAAACATCAGAGAAGTTACTATACAGTTTCAAGTAGATCTTTTTGATAAAACTTTTTTAAGTAGAAGTATTATGAAACCATTAAAAGATTTGTTTGATAGATCTGCACATGGTGTGTTATTTTCTAAGAAAGTTACTAAAAATATGATGCCTCGTATTTTAAAAATCTCAAAACTTGACGGCTTAGATTACTTTTCTGAATTACTTTCTATTTTATATGATTTGGCTAATTCTAGAAATCAACGCTTGCTATCTACCACCACTATTCAATTAGAGGATTTTGAAAACAGCAAGAAAATAAAATTATTATATGATTATGTTCAAGATAATTATGCAAAAAAATAACGCTATCTGAAGTTTCGTCATTATTAAATATGAGTAATGTTTCATTCAATAGGTTCATCAAAAAAAGAACTGGCAAAACTTTTATTGAATACCTTAATGATGTACGAATTGGTTATGCTTCAAGAAAACTTATAGAAAGAGATTTAAGTGTCTCAGAAATTGCATTTATGTGCGGTTTTAACAATATTGCCAATTTTAATAGGGTTTTTAAAAAGAATAAGAATAGAACACCTACAAAATATCGTCAAGATTTTTCTGGTATAAAAAAAGTATTATAAAAATGATATACTTAAAAAACACAATGCCCACTTATTTTTTGTACTTGATTATTTTACTATCCTTTACCAATTGTAAAAAAGAGCAAAAAAATATTGAAAAAGAAACTAAAGAAAAAGAGGGTTTACCAAATATTATTTGG
>JAJRPL010000283.1 GCA_024280815.1 Bacteroidota bacterium | reverse complement strand
GTTTTTTATTAGAAAAACCTTTGTCAGAATTAAAAACTAATTTATATTTGCATCCCGATTTAGGGGCAATTAGCTCAGTTGGTTCAGAGCACCTCGTTTACACCGAGGGGGTCGGGGGTTCGAATCCCTCATTGCCCACATTACTCGAAAAATCTGCACGAATGTGTGGATTTTTTTATTTATAATACATCCGAAAGCTTGCTTTTGTGGATGTATTATAAATAAAAAAATATAGAATGCGATAGCATTATAATGCTTTTCAGTTACAGAGTGGGTCTTGATTGAGGTAACGAAGTTAATTTTTTAGTTTTCTAAAAGACCTACTAGGTTTTGAAAACCTAGTAGGTCTAAATATGTCGTATATGAAAATCTTTAGTTTTGCTTAGGGGAGCTTTTTTGTGATTATAGCTAGATCTAAAAACTAAAAGGTTTTTCACCCACTCGTTTCTCAAGAACAGTTCTGTCAATAATTAGCAATCTACCAATAGATTTTCCGTTTTCAAAGGTTTGTGTTCTAAGTTTAAAATTACCTTCAGGAATTTCAAATGCTTCTGTATATTTTGTTCCGAATTGAACAGGGTAGGTATTGTCAATACTATACTGAATTGTAGCATTAGGAATGGAGTTTTTCAACTCACACATCAATTTATTATTTTCTTTATAGACATGTACAATAGGATCTAAAACAGCTTTAGATATATTGGTATTATTGGCGTCAAACCAGTTAAAATGAGTTTGTGTACGTTTTATAAAATCGTCCCAGTTTTTATTGGCTTTCGGGCTCCAAACAGCTTCTGAAATGGCAAATGCTCTTGGGTAAGTCATGTAAAAAGCAAAAGGCATGGTTGCGATATGTTCTGTCCATAAATTTGCTTGTCCGCCTAAAATATATTTTGAGTCAATGCCATCTGGTACAGGTTCAAATGTATATGTTTTTTCTAAGTTTAACTTAGCATATATTTTATTTTCAACCGTTTCATCTCCTTGCATATAATCAAAATAGGCAAAAGTTGTGGGCGACATTACTACTTCATGTTTTAGTTTTGCAGCTTCTATCCCCCCTTTCATTCCTCTCCAGCTCATTACGGCAGCACCTTTAGCCAATCCACCTTCTAGAATTTCATCCCAACCAATGGTCTTTTTTCCTTTACTAGCAATAATTTTTTCTACACGTTGTACAAAATAACTTTGCAATTCATGGGTGTCTTTTATCTTATGTTTTTTCATGAATTTTTGAATAGCTGTATTTTCTTCCCAATAGCCATGATAAGCCTCATCTCCACCCATATGTATATATTTTCCTGGAAATAACTGAGCAACTTCTGTAAATACTTTATCTATAAAATCATATACTTTTTCATCAGTAGGATTCAACGTGTTTTCAATTAGCATTTTGAATGTGCCATCGCCATACCATTCTGAAAATCGATTACCAGGACTTACATATTTAGGCTCTTTTTTTACTGAAAGCTCAGGGTAAGCAGCTAGAGCAGCCAAACTATGTCCAGGTACATCAATTTCAGGTACAATAGTGATGTTTCTGTCTTGAGCATACTTTACAATATCTTTAATTTGTTCATGGGTATAAAAACCGCCATCAGTAGCTTTTTCATTAGGTTGAGGTGCTTTGCCATTCCAACCTATTCGTTTTACTCTCCATGCTCCAACTTCCGTAAGTTTTGGTAACGATTTAATTTCAATACGCCATCCGTTATCATCAGTTAAATGCCAATGCAAGACGTTAAATTTGTATTCAGACATTTTGTCGATATAGGTTTTTACTTCATCAACAGTAAAGAAATGACGACTTACATCTAACATTAATCCTCTCCATTTAAACCTAGGATAATCTGTGATTTTACAACCAGAAATTTCTTTTTTATCTAATGAGAATAATTGTTTTAACGTTTGGATTCCGTTAAAAATACCTGAGGCTTTATTTGCAGAAAGTATGATGTTGTCTTTGGTGACTTCAAGAGTGTACCCTTCATCTCTAAGTTGAGCGTCAGCTTTTTTGTTTAGAGAAATTTTAATACAATTCTTTTTTGATTTTTTTTCAATTAGTTTTATTCCTTTTGCAGATAGAAATTCACGTAGTAGATTAAAGTATGCTGTTGCTTCAGAATCTTTTATTTTACTGTTGAGGTATAGTTCGTTTTGAAAGGTAAAAGAAGTTTCAGTAGTTGTATAACTTACTGGGGTTGGTATAATGTTATGTTGACCATACATTTGGTTAAGAAACAAAACAAGTAATATAATTAAGAAATTAGTTTTCATAAGATTAAGTTAAAGATTGTTTTACAGTATTTTATGATTTATAAATAATAACGTTTAAAAGCTTCTATAGCGGCATAATCTGCCAACCCTAAATCGTTATAACGTTGTGCGGTGAGTCTATTTCTGTCTTCTACACGCATCCAAAATTCTCTCGTATCATCACCTTGAAACATTACACCATCCTTTTGCGATTGATGAAAGAAAATAGCATGTCTTTTTTTCATGACTTGGTCTGGACTCATAGGTACAGCCATGTCAATTTCATAGGTTTCCCATTCGTGCCATGCACCTCGATAGAGCCAAACCCAACAGTCTTTCATATATTTTTTAGATTTCAATTCTTTAAGTGAAGCAAATAATGCGTTTAAACACACTTCATGTGTGCCGTGTGGATCTGCTAAATCACCAGCAGCATAAATTTGATGCGGTTTAATTTTAGCAATTAAATTGCTCATAATTTTAATGTCAGCTTCAGCTAATTTATCTTTTTTTACAGTACCTGTTTCATAAAAAGGTAAATTTAAAAAATGGACTTGATTATCAGGAATACCAACATATCTTGTAGCTGCTAATGATTCTCTACGGCGAATCAAGCCTTTTAATTTACGAACTTCTAAGGTATCACTAGTGTATTCTTTTTTTTGTTGAATACTATTAATGATTGAGTTTACATCATCAGAACTGCATAAAACACTACTTACTTCAGCAAATTTCAAAGCTTCATCATCAGAAACTGCAATATTACCAGAGGTTTGATAGGCAATATGTACTTCATGTCCTTGCTCAACCAATCTGTCAAAAGTACCACCCATAGAAATAACATCATCATCAGGATGCGGACTAAAAATAATTACGCGTTTTTTTGCAGGATTTGCACGTTCTGGTCTATGGGTGTCATCAGCCTTTGGTTTTCCTCCTGGCCATCCAGTAATGGTATGCTGCAAGACATTAAACATTTTAATGTTCAAGTCATAAGCTGTTCCTTCTTCGACTAAAAGACCAGACATACCATTGTTATTGTAATCTTTATCTGTTAGTTTTAAAATTGATTTATTTAATTTTTCACTTAACCAAACCACAGCTTTTCGCTTTAAATCTTT
>JAJRPL010000282.1 GCA_024280815.1 Bacteroidota bacterium | reverse complement strand
TATCAATATGATTCATCATATCTAATAAATACTTATCATCTCGTAACATCACCGAAGTAAATACAGAACCTTCTATTAAAGAAAAAATTCTTCCTCCATAAACTTCAGGTTTCACAGTGTTTTTTATCTCACCTACATCAACACCTTTCTGAATGGTTGACGAAATACTTCCTTGTAGTTTTTTGATAACATATTTTACACGCTTGAATAATTCAGGGTTAGTGTTATTGGCATCAATTCCTACATTTAAAATAGGACAACCTCCAAAACCGATATTATACTTATAATATTCCCTGAAAAAATTAGTCAAAGCAAACAACCGAGCTATCGGTGAATCAATATTCTTAAGGATGGCTGAAATCTTATCCAACACATATTTTATATTATAGTTAAAAGCTTCTAAAGCCAATTCTTCTTTGTTTGTGTAGTTACCATAAATCGCTCCTTTCGTTAAGCCTGTAGCTTTCGTCAAATCTGATATGCTCGTACCACTATATCCATTTTTATTAAATATTGGAGCTACAGTTTCTAGAATAAACTGACGTGTTTTTTCTGCTTTTGTGACTATCATAATTCAAATATACATTAAAATATACCAATTGGTACATTTTAATTCAAAAAAAATTTACAGCAAATGCTTAAACAATATTCTCAAACCTACAAAAGCAATCAAAACGGCAGTAATCCTTTTTAGAACAAAAGGTGAAATTTTTGAAGCACTTAGACGAGATCCTATCTGACCTCCGACAAGAACAGTTAACATTAGCATTAAAGCTAAATGTGTATCAAAATAAAAATTAGGATTGTTATGATTTGCTTGATACTGCCCAAACAACCCAGCTATAGAATTAACCAATATAAAAAAACTTGACGTAGCGGCGATTCTTTCGGGAGAACTCCAATGTGTAAGGTGTAGCAAAGGCGATAAAAAAACACCTCCGCCAATACCAACAATACCAGAAATAAAGCCTATAAAACCTCCTAAAATACTGTTTTTAGTAACAGAATTAGATTTAACTGTCCTTGAAGAATCAACAATGTATTTAGAAATCCACATTAAAAAAGCAGCGGTAATTAAAGTAAAACCTAATAAGATAAAAAAGAAAGTCTGGCTTATCTTTAAATAGCCACCTAAAAATGCTAGGGGCACACTAAACAAAGTTAAGGGTATAATTTTCTTCCAATTAAAAAAACCATTTTTTATATAAACTAAAGTGCCTCCCGTGACCACAACTATATTACACAATAAAGCAATCGCTCTAAATTGAATGAAACTTAATCCTGTTAAAGCTAAAATAGCCAAATAGCTCGAACCGCCTCCAAAACCAACTGAAGCGTATAACATGGCAACCAAAAAGAATAGAATAACCAATTCCCATTGGGTAAAAAACACATTCAAAAGTTCTGAAAATTCTATCATAAAATTAAGGTGGGTGTAAATATATTATAAGTTTAATAAAAAACATACTTCATGATGTTTTCACAAATATTTGATAATAATTTATAAAATACAATCATAAAATGATGATTTTACAGCAGAATAAAAAAAGTAAACAGGCTCTATCTCTAAGAATATTTTTATATTGCTAACCTTATTTCATTAATTAACCTAACATCATGTCCTTAGAAAAACAAAAAAATATTGGAAAGAAAATTTAAGATACTTAGCCATACTTTTATCAATCTGGTTTGTCGTTTCTTATGTGTTCGGTATTTTATTAGTAGACCAATTAAACACCATAAGAATTGGGGGTTTTAAACTAGGTTTCTGGTTTGCACAACAAGGTGCTATCTATGTCTTTGTTATTTTGATATTTGTATATATCCGATTAATGAACAAATTAGATAAAAAATACGGTTTCGACGAATAACTTTTTTTCACTAAAAAAATCAAAAATTATGAGCGTTCAAATCTGGACATATATTATAGTAATCATTACATTTACCCTATATATAGGCATTGCTATTTGGGCAAGAGCAGGCTCTACCAAAGAGTTTTATGTAGCTGGCGGTGGCGTTTCACCTTTAGCCAACGGATTAGCAACTGCAGCCGACTGGATGTCTGCCGCTTCATTTTTAGGAATGGCAGGTCTTATTTCTTTTAAAGGTTATGACGGTTCTGTTTATTTAATGGGATGGACTGGTGGTTATGTTTTATTAGCTCTGCTCCTAGCTCCTTACCTTAGAAAATTTGGAAAATTTACAGTCCCTGATTTTATAGGCGACCGTTATTATTCAAATGTAGCTAGAACTGTAGCCGTTTTTTGTGCCTTACTAATTTCATTTACTTATGTAGCAGGACAAATGCGAGGTGTAGGCTTGGTATTTTCTAGATTTTTAGAAGTTGACATCAATACGGGTGTAATTATAGGTATGATTATCGTTTTATTCTATGCCGTTTTAGGAGGTATGAAAGGGATTACTTATACACAAGTAGCTCAGTATTGCGTACTTATTTTTGCTTTTATGGTACCTGCAATTTTTATCTCTATACAAATGACAGGCAATCCAATACCGCAATTAGGTATGGGCGGAAGTGTTGTTGGAGAAAATGTTTATTTATTAGATAAACTAGATGGTTTATCAACAGAACTTGGCTTTGCAGAATATACTAATGGCTCAAAGTCTATTATAGATATCTTTTTTATTACCGCTGCATTAATGGTAGGTACTGCGGGCTTACCGCATGTGATTGTCCGATTTTTTACGGTTCCTAAAGTCAAGGATGCTAGAAAATCTGCAGGTTATGCGTTGTTATTTATAGCAATTTTATACACAACTGCTCCAGCAATTTCTGTATTTGCAAGGGTAAACTTAATTGAAACCGTAAGCAATAAAGAATATTCTTCTATGCCTGAATGGTTTTCTAAGTGGGAAAAAACAGGACTGATAGTTTTCGATGATAAAAATAATGATGGTACAATTCAATATGTAGCAGATAAAGCGAATAATGAATTAACTGTTGATGCTGATATTATGGTATTGGCAAATCCTGAAATTGCAAATTTACCAAACTGGGTAATTGCTTTGGTTGCTGCTGGCGGATTGGCAGCTGCTTTATCGACCGCTGCAGGATTATTATTGGTAATTTCAACTTCGGTATCACATGATTTAATTAAAAAACAACTCAAACCAGACATTTCTGACAAAGGTGAATTGATAGCCGCAAGACTTTCGGCCGTAGTTGCAGTTGTTATTGCTGGTTATTTCGGTATCAACCCGCCAGACCTTGTCGCCGCGACCGTCGCCTTGGCATTCGGGCTTGCTGCTGCATCCTTTTTTCCTGCTATTATTTTAGGTGTTTTCTACAAGCGTATGAATAAAGAAGGTGCTATCGCTGGAATGGTTGTTGGAATATTATTCATGTTATTTTACATGATGAAATTTAAATTTGATTGGTTTGGTGGTGGTACAAAAGAAGATTGGTGGTTTGGAATTTCACCAGAAGGATTTGGTACAGTTGCCATGTTGGCTAACTTTGCTGTTTCTTTATTGATTTCACAATTCACTCCAGAACCGCCTCAAGAAGTACAAGATATTGTAGAAAATATTAGAATTCCATCAGGTGTAGGAGAAGCACAAGATCATTAAGTAAGTTTACGAAATTGACTAGAAATAATCATTTAATATTTTTAAATAAGTAATAGAATATCCGTTTTTTTTGCTTTCAGTCGCTATTTTTATACTGTAGGTAGAAAAAAATATAAAATAATTTCAATTTTTAGTAATTTAGTCGTTACAAAATATATCAATCACAGATGAGTAATTACCATATCAAACATTTAGAAGAGTATTATCAAGTTTATCGTAAATCAGTTAGAAATCCAGAAAATTTTTGGGAAGAAATTGCCGAAGAACATTTTGTATGGCGTAAACGCTGGGATAAAGTATTGTCATGGGATTTCTCTAAGCCTGAAATTAAATGGTTTGAAGGGGCTAAACTAAATATTACAGAAAATTGTATTGATAGGCACTTACGTACCAGAGGCGATAAAACGGCTCTATTATTTGAACATAATGACCCAACTAAAGAAGCAGAACATATTACCTACAAACAACTTTACAAACGTGTAAATCAGTTTGCCAATGTATTGAAAGATCAAGGCATAAAAAAAGGAGATCGGGTTTGTATTTACCTACCTATGATTCCTGATTTAGCAATAGCCACTTTGGCTTGTGCTCGGATAGGAGCAATACATTCAGTAGTCTTTGCAGGCTTCTCTTCAACGGCATTATCTACTCGTATAAATGACAGTGACTGTAAAATAGTACTTACTTCAGATGGTTCTTATCGAGGCTCAAAAACTGTAGATTTAAAAAGTATTGTTGATGAAGGTTTAAAAGATTGTCCGAATGTTACAACCGTATTGGTAACCAAATGGATTTCCCGAAGCGTCGGGACTGATATCACCTTGAAAGAAGGTCGTGATAAATGGTTACAGCCTTTACTAGACAAAGCATCAACAGAATGTGAACCAGAAATTATGGATGCTGAAGACCCTTTATTCATTTTATATACTTCAGGTTCTACTGGTAAACCAAAAGGAATGGTGCATACCACAGCAGGTTATATGGTTTATACTGCTTTTACCTTTAAAAATGCCTTTCAATATAGAGAAGATGATGTGTATTGGTGTACAGCAGATATTGGTTGGATAACTGGTCATAGTTATATTGTTTATGGCCCTTTAGCCAATGGTGCTACATCTGT
>JAJRPL010000281.1 GCA_024280815.1 Bacteroidota bacterium | reverse complement strand
GCAAAAAAGAATATTGAAGTTAATCCAAATTTATCAAATAAAATTGAAATTCGTCACCAATCAAACAATTCAAATCTATTTGAAGGAATTATAAAAAAAGGAGAGTATTTTCATTTTACCATGTGCAATCCTCCTTTTCACGCTTCAAAAGATGAGGCTACAAAAGGTACTTTAAGAAAATTAAAGAATTTAGGAAACACTACAGAATTAAAACTCAATTTTGGAGGACAAGCGAATGAATTATGGTGTAACGGTGGTGAAGCTCTATTCTTAAAACGAATGATTAAACAAAGCGTGGTATTTGCTAAACAAGTTGGTATATTTACTAGTTTAGTTTCTAAAAAAGAAAACTTACCTAAATTGCTAAAGCAATTGAATAAACTCAAGGCTACTCATACTATTGTTGAAATGGCTCAGGGCAATAAAAAAAGTAGAATTCTAGTTTGGAAATTTTAATCTAAAGAATTGCTAGATACTCTGCGTCAAGGTTTCCTTTTCACCTATCCTTTGGAGAGGTCGTAACGCTAAATGAAAAACTTATTCATCTTCTTCTGGAGGTGGAAAACCATTAATTTCTTCAAATACAGTATCAAAATTTTGACGTAAATAGGTGTTTAGTTTTTTCTGATAATCTTCTTTTAACCAACGTAAAAAGTTATTGGTACTTTTACTAATACATTTTGCATAGCTATGAAGCCTATGGTCAATATCTTCATTAAGAAGTTTGGCTAAAATCAAAGCATCAAAAACATCTTCACTATTTTCAATACAAATTCTTCCGTGTTGAGCAATAGATTTTTCTAAAACAACTTTAGAGGTTATACCTTGTGTAGTAGCAGATTTGTAGGTTTCTTTTATATCAAAATACACTTCTTCTGATTTTGCAAACTCTTTTCTAATCTCTTCAGGCATTTCATGCTTGAAATTATCTTCTAATTCTTCATCACTTAATAATTTATCAACAAAAAATGTTGGAAATTTAAAAATGGTTTGCCAGTCTAAATCTGCTCCCCAAGGACCAAACCTATGGCAATTATTACCTAAATCAATTACTTTAAATGATGTTTTATTCTTTAAAATACGGGAACCACGACCTATCATTTGATAGTATAAGGTTAATGATTTTGTTGCTCTGTTTAAGATAATAGTATCTATAGTTGGCTCATCAAAACCTGTAGTTAAAATACTTACTGAGGTCAAAATAGCATTAGGTGTTTCTTTAAACCACTTTAAGGTTTCTTGACGTTGTTTTTTTGTTGCTGTATTGTCTAAATGTGCTATGGGATGACCAGCAGATTTAAAGGTATAATACACTTGAATAGAGGTGTTTATCCCGTTGTTAAATATTAAGGTTTTTTTACCTTTAGAATGTTTTTCATAAGCGTGTAACAACTTATCTAACATGCTATTAGTAGTGTATAAGTCTTCTGATGATTTAACTGTATAATCTCCGTTTGACCCAATTTCAAGAGAGGTTAAGCCCATGTCATATTGAAAAATTTCAGCCCGAGCCAAAAATTCATTTTCAATAAGTGATTCAATAGTCTCTCCAACAATTAATTCATCATAATTATCTTTCATTGGAAGTTCTTTATTAGAACTCAAAGGGGTCGCTGTTACGCCTAAAATAAATGAATTTTCAAAGAATTTAAATAGTTTGGTAAATGAATTGTAGTGTGCTTCATCAATAATAACCAATCCGATATCTGAAATATCAAGTTTATTATCATTTAAACGGTTGTTTAAGGTTTCAACCATCGCTACAAAACAGCTATAACGGTCTTGATCATCTAAATTAGCAGTACTATTAACCACCTTACTCTCTACACCAAAACTGGTCAACATTGCAGAAGTCTGATTACACAACTCTATACGATGTGTCATTACCAGCACTTTTTTGTCATGATGCTTTAGATATTGGCGAACAATTTCAGAGAAAATAACCGTTTTACCACCTCCTGTGGGTAATTGATATAATAAATGGTGATCATCAGGAGCTGTTTCAAACTTTTTAAAAATCTGACTAATTGCTCCTTTTTGATAGCTATACAGCTCTTTTCCTGTTTTTATTTCTTGCAACTCTATGGCTGATTCTGACATATTCTACTTTTCGTATGCTTGCAAAAATACAGTCTTTTGTAGGATTATAAAGAATTATTATTAAAAAAAATGAGATTAAATCTTAAGAAAATCGATTAATAGATTGAAAATCAATCTCCTATTTTAAAAGGATTAACTTATTTTTTCTTATTTCGTTTGTTATAGTTTTTATCTCCCCTAGTCTTAGGTTTCTTATATTTTATGGCAATTAAACGTCTATACGAGCCACCTGGATTGACTTTTTTATTTTTATCACTTTTTTCATGAAATCCAGAACCTAATGATTCGTCTCTTTTTTTGTATGCTGATCTAGGTTCATCATCTCTTGGTTGTTCATTGGGTGTCAATCGTGTTGAAACTTCAACTTCTTCAGGAAAATCTATTCTTGAAATTTCCATATCCATCAAAACTTCAATAGCTTCTTTAGCTTCTTGTTCTTTCTCTGTATAAAATAGAAGTGAGGTTCCCTCCTGCTCTGCTCTACCTGTCCTACCTATACGATGCATATAGTTCTCAGGAAATGAAGGTGTGTCAAAATTCACAACATGTGAAATATCACCAATATGTAAACCACGAGCCATCACATCTGTAGTTACTAAAACTCTCGTTTTTCCTTTATTGAAATTTTCTATAGATCTGATTCTATAATTCTGTGTTTTATTAGAATGTATTACCGCTATTTCATAGCCGAATTGTTCATCTAAAACTTCAAATAACCTGTCTGCACTTCTTTTATTTGACACAAACACTAAGACTTTATTATACAGTTCTTTATTTTTAAGTAAATGAACTAATAAATTAGCTTTTGTATAAAAATTTGAAACGGAATAACAATACTGAGAAATATTATCTAAAGGTGTACCACTTATGGCAACTGATACTGTTGTTGGTGTAATAAAAAAATCTTGAATCAATGTATTTACATCATCAGTCATTGTCGCAGAAAACATTATATTCTGACGTCGTTCAGGTAGTAATTCAAAAATATTAATCAATTGAAATCGAAATCCTAAATCTAACATAATATCGACTTCATCTATCACTAATTTTTTAATTGATTTTAATTGTAAGGTTCTACTGAGAACTAAGTCATATAAACGTCCTGGAGTGGCGACTATAATATCAGCTCCTTGAGCTACTGCTTGACGTTGTGTATTTATGTTTGCACCACCATAAACACCTATCGAACGGACATTTAAATACTTACTAAGTTTTTCTACTTCTTCAACTACTTGCAAAACCAATTCACGAGTAGGTACCATTATTAAAACTCTAGGATGAACTTGTTTAGAGAATTTCATTTCTTGTAAAATAGGTAATAAATACGCAAAAGTTTTACCTGTACCAGTTTGAGCAATACCAACCATGTCTTTTCCTGAAAGAATCACCGAAAAAGATTTAACCTGTATAGGTGTTGGCTTTTCAAAACCTAAATCATCAATAGCATATTGAAGTTGATTGGAAATATTAAAGTCTTTAAAAGAATCCATTAGTTTAATTTGATGCAAAAATAGGGATTCTATACTTGAAAGCGGATTAGATATTAATCTCTTTTAAAAAATTAATCAATTTTGTCATGGCAATTCCTCTATGACTTATTT
>JAJRPL010000280.1 GCA_024280815.1 Bacteroidota bacterium | reverse complement strand
AGCCATTGTAGTCACACATTTTTTAATTGATCTATGGAAGCTATACAAAGAAAAAGATAATTTGAAATACTTTATTATTGATCAGATTTTACATTTAATTATCCTCATTTTAGCTTGGTTATATCTAGTTCATGGGTTTTCTATGGTGTTACCCGCCATTGAAACTTTCTTTTCATCAACGAAGCAATTGGCTATTTTAATAGGCTATTTAGTAGTTATCTTTCCTGTAGGATTTATCATTGGTAGAGCCACAGAACGTTGGCAGCAAGAAATTACAGAAGAAGGAGAGCAAAACAGTTTAAAAAAAGCAGGAAGATATATCGGTATTTTTGAGCGTATTTTAGTATTGACCTTTATATTGATCAATAATTTTTCTGCTATAGGCTTTTTAATAGGAGCGAAGTCCATTTTAAGATTCAGTGATACTAAAGGAGCAAGAAAACAAACTGAATATGTATTGATAGGTACGCTAATGAGCTTTACCATTTGTATTGGTATTGGTTTGCTAATTCGCCATCTGATAAAATAAATTGAATAAATGAAATCTAAAATTCCAGAAAATAAAGTTTCTTTTCAGCATTCTTTTAAAGTGACTTTACAAGATATTGATGTACTTCATCATGTAAACAACATAGTGTATTTGCAATGGGTTCAAGATGTTTCTGGTATGCATTGGGAAGCCATAGCCTCAAAAGAGCTTCAAAAAAATGTGGTTTGGTTTGTATTGCGACATGAAATTGATTATTTAAATCAAGCTTATGCTAACGATACGGTAACAGTTGTTACTTGGATAGATGATGCAGCTGGTGTGAAGTCTACTCGTATAGTACATATTTATTGTGAAGACAAACTATTAGTTAAATGCAAGACTACTTGGTGTTTGTTAGATGCTCAATCATTTAAGCCAAAGCGTATTGATAAAGATGTATTATCTATTTTTTTAACCTGAGTTGGTCTTACTATTTAATTTTTAGTTTGTATTTCTTTAGCAACCTTTTGCACCTCGTCTAAAACACGTAATAAATTACCACTCCACAGTTTAGCTATTTGATTTTCAGTATAACCACGCTTCACTAATTCAAGAGTTACATTAAATGTTTCAGAGGCATCTGACCAACCATCAATACCACCACCACCATCAAAATCAGAAGATATTCCTACATGGTCAATACCTATAAGATTCACTAAATAATCAATATGATTGACAAAGTCAGCTATATTAACATCTTCAGGGACATTTTTAGCATTCACTAATTTTTTCTTAGCAATAGCCTTGGCTTTATAAAGATTGGAATTGTATTGTGCTTTATCGTTTTTGTCTAGTTTTTTTATCGAATCACGTTCTAACCAAGTAAAACCTAAAGATTTTAAAGCTTGTTTTTGTAAATTCTTTTCAAAATAGACTCTTCTGTTGCGTTTGTCTTTATTAAGATAGCCTTTAAAAGCAACTGCCTGAACCACTCCGTTTTTTTCTTTAATCAATTTTAATACATCATCATTTAAATTACGACTATGATTGCATAAAGCTCTAGCGGAAGAATGTGAAGCAATTACGGGTGCTTTTGATAATTGGATGGCTTGTTTGTTCGCTTCAATTGACGGATGAGATAAGTCAATCATCATTCCGTATTTATTCATTTCTACAATCACTTGCTTGCCTAGCTCACTCAATCCGTTATGCAACCAAACATTTCGTTTTTCACCAGTATGCGAATCACATAACTGGCTGTGCTCATTATGAGATAGTGACATATATCTAGCTCCCAATTCATAAAACTTTTTGACATTGCTAATATCTGTCCCGATTGCATAGCCGTTTTCAACACCAATCATTGCTACTTTTTTACCTGTAGCATTAATTCTTCTTACGTCATCAGAAGTCAAAGCCAGCTCTATGTCATCTGGAGCATATTCTTCAACCAATCTATGTATTGCATTGAATTTTGCCATGGCGTTGTCATAAGCAATTTTATAACCCTTCTCTGTAAGACTTCCTTGCTTTGTATAGACAATAAACCAGGCCACATCTAAGCCACCTTCTATCATTTTAGGTAAATTAACTTGGCTTTCTATACGTTGCGTATAATTTTTTTTAGCTGTAAAATTTTTGACATTAATATCGGCATGTGTGTCTAAGGTGATTACACGTTTGTGTATGAGTTTGGCCAAGCTAAGTGTGTCTAAAATTTCAGTTTTTATAGTATCTGTCATTGTTTTAAGGGAATCTGATTTTATTTCTGATCTCTCAGGATTGTTATTTTTTTTGATGTTATTACATGAGTTAAGGATAAATAATAAAGATAAAATAATAATGTTTTTCATAAAAATTAAGTTTGATTACTGCCAAGTTATAAAAGTATGTATTATTTTTTTATATTTACCTTAACTAAAATATAAATATCATGAAAATTTCTAACTACATTTTACTTGGCTTTTTTACAGCAACATTATTGTTGAGTTGTGATAAACCAAAAACTGAAGACAAAACAAATGAATCCGTAACAAAGGATACTACAAGTGTTGCTACAACCGAAATAGAAGTGCCAGTTCAAGATCTGACCAAAGAACAGCAAATAGCAGCTGCTGTATTATCGGCTCCAGAAGAAACAAGAGCAGGAGCAAAAGTATATGGATATGATAATGATGGAAAGTTTATCACCTTACGTGAAGGTACAAATGAAATGATTTGCATAGCAGATAATCAGAATAAAGACGGATTTAAAGCCGTGAGTTATCATAAAGATTTAGAGCCTTTTATGGCTGAGGGTAGAACTTTAAAAGCAGCAGGTAAATCGGGTCAAGCACTTAAAGAAGCAAGAGAAGCCAGTGTAAAAAGTGGAAAGGTTAAAATGCCTGAAAAATCTGCAACATTACACATTTTACAAGGCAATAAAGGTTGGTTTGATATTGAAAACAATAAAATTGTAAATGCAAATTATCGTTATGTGGTGTACATCCCATTTGCTACTCAAAAAAGTACAGGTTTGAGTTTGAAACCAAATGCACCAGGTCATCCTTGGTTAATGTTTCCTGGTACGGCCGGTGCTCATATTATGATTACGCCTCCTTCTGATAAGTAGTAGTTTTATTTATTTATGTTGTTTTTTACCCAAAAATAAAGACGTTGAACATCGTAAAATAAATACAAAGTATTTTCTTAAATACTATTTTAAATTTTAAATTCGCATCTTTATAATAAAAGACACAATATAGATAAAAAACTATGAGTACTACTTTATTTGACAAGGTTTGGGACGCACATGTAATTCGTAAGATAGAAGGTGGACCAGATGTTTTTTTTATTGACAGACATTTAATTCACGAAGTTACAAGTCCTGTTGCATTTTTAGGGCTAAAAGCGAGAGGTGTAAAAGTGATGGAACCTCAAAGAACATTTGCCACAGCAGATCATAACACGCCAACTATCAATCAACATTTACCTGTTGAAGACCCTCTTTCTGCAAATCAGTTAAAAGCATTAGAAGAGAATTCAAAAGAACATGGTATTCTTCATTGGGGATTAGGGCATGAGAATAATGGAATTGTACATGTTGTAGGGCCCGAAAACGGAATTACCTTACCTGGGGCGACTATTGTTTGCGGAGATTCACATACCTCAACACATGGTGCTTTTGGTGCTATTGCTTTTGGTATTGGTACTTCAGAAGTAGAAATGGTGCTTTCTACACAATGTATTATGCAACCTAAACCGAAGAAAATGCGAATTAATGTTGAAGGATCGTTAGGGAAAGGAGTAACCTCAAAGGATGTTGCTTTGTATATTATTTCTCAATTGTCAACATCAGGGGCTACAGGCTATTTTGTTGAGTATGCAGGTACTGTTTTTGATGAAATGTCTATGGAAGGTAGAATGACAGTTTGTAATTTAAGTATTGAAATGGGAGCTAGAGGTGGTATGATTGCTCCAGATGATAAAACGTATGAATATATCAAAGGAAGAAGATTTACGCCTAAAGATGAGGATTGGGATAAAGCTATGGAGTATTGGAAAACGTTAAAAACGGATGAAGATGCCATATTCGATAAAGAATATACTTTTCAAACCTCTGACATTGAGCCGATGATTACTTACGGTACAAATCCGGGGATGGGCATGGGAATTTCAAATGACATTCCAACGACTGATGTTGTACAAGAAGGAAAAGCAACTTATGAGAAATCATTGAATTATATGGGTTTTGATCAAGGTGATTCAATGTTAGGTAAAAAAATAGATTTTGTGTTTGTAGGAAGTTGTACGAACGGAAGAATAGAAGACTTTAGAGCATTTGCATCTATTGTTAAAGGTAGAAAGAAAGCAGCTCATGTAACAGCGTGGTTGGTTCCTGGTTCTCATATTGTAGAAGCAAAAATTAAAGAAGAGGGAATTCTTGATATTATTAATGAAGCAGGCTTTGAATTGAGACAACCTGGTTGTTCAGCATGTTTGGCGATGAATGACGATAAAATACCAGCGGGTAAATACTCGGTAAGTACTTCTAATAGAAATTTTGAAGGCAGACAAGGGCCTGGTTCTCGTACCTTATTGGCTAGTCCGCTTGTAGCCGCTGCAGCAGCAATCGCAGGAAAAGTAACCGACCCAAGAGAATTTTTAAATTAACAAAATGATAAAACCATATTAATAATGGCATACGATAAATTTAATACACTACAATCTTCTGCATATCCTTTACCAATTGAGAATGTAGATACTGATCAGATTATACCTGCTCGTTTTTTAAAAGCTACTGAACGTAAAGGGTTTGGAGATAACCTGTTTAGAGATTGGAGATACAATGCTGATGGTAGTCAAAAAGAAGATTTTCCTTTAAATGATTCAAAATATAGTGGGAAAATTTTAGTAGGAGGTAGAAATTTCGGCTCAGGTTCTTCAAGAGAACATGCAGCTTGGGCGGTATATGATTTCGGATTTAGATGTGTAATATCAAGTTTTTTTGCAGATATTTTCAAAAATAATTGCTTGAATATAGGTGTTTTACCAGTTCAAGTAAGTGATACTTTTGCAAAAGAAATATTTGAGGCTATAGAAAAAGATCCTAAAACAGAGATAAAAGTAGATTTGACCAATCAAACTGTAACTTTATTAGTCACAGGTAATTCTGAATCTTTTGATATCAATTCTTACAAAAAAGAGAATATGTTAAATGGATATGATGATATTGACTACTTGCAAAATATGAAAGAAGAAATTCAAGAATTTGTAAAAACACGCCCTTTTTAATCGCAGGGCGATAGCCAAAAAATTCAATCTATCTCAGCTAAGCAGGTTCTCCAAGGTTTAAATCTATATTTAATGCTTGTAGTTTTATGTCGAGATAGTTTATTAAAAGTTTATAAACTTTATTATGACACTCAATGACCAAGCACAAAATTGAAATCATGGATACTACGCTACGCGATGGAGAACAGACCAGCGGCGTATCTTTTTCAGCCTCAGAAAAACTGACCATTGCTCAACTATTATTAGAAGAATTAAAAGTTGATAGAATTGAAATTGCTTCAACTAGAGTCTCTGAAGGTGAGTATCAAGCCGTAAAAAGTATTACTAAATGGGCGACAGAGAAAGGTTATATTGATAGCATAGAAGTATTGTCTTTTGTTGACAATGGACTGTCCATCCAATGGATGGTAGAAACAGGAGCAAAAGTGCAGAATTTATTGACTAAAGGCTCTTTAAACCATCTTAAGTATCAACTTAAAAAAACACCAGAACAACACTTTTCTGAAATACAACGAGTGATAGAAATGGCTCAAAAAGAGTCTATTGAAACAAATGTCTATTTAGAAGATTGGAGTAATGGAATGAAAAATTCTAGGGCTTATGTTTGTCAGTATTTAGACTTTTTAGCTACACAGCCTATTCAAAGAGTATTATTGCCAGATACCTTGGGTGTATTGTCTCCTCAAGAAACACGTGATTTTTTAACAGATATTCGCACTAAGTACCCTAAAATGCACATCGACTTCCATGCTCATAACGATTATGATTTAGGGGTTGCTAATGTTTTAGAGTCTTTGAAAGCTGGCGTTAATGGATTGCACCTTACCGTTAATGGCATGGGGGAACGAGCAGGCAACGCACCATTAGCTAGTGTTGTCGCTGTAATTAATGATTTTTTACCTGATGTAGAGATTTCTGTAAATGAAAAAGCCTTATATAAAGTAAGTAAATTAGTAGAAACTTTTTCAGGATTTAGAGTGCCAGATAATAAACCAATTTTAGGAGATAATGTTTTTACTCAAACTGCTGGAATACATGCAGATGGAGATAGCAAAAAGAATCTTTACTTTAATGATTTATTACCAGAAAGATTTGGTAGAAAACGTAAATATGCCCTAGGTAAAACTTCAGGAAAGGCAAATATTCAAAAGAATTTGCAAGAGTTAGGTTTGAAATTAAATGATGCAGATATTTTAAAAGTAACCCAACGTATTATTGAATTGGGTGATAAAAAAGAAGTGGTTACTAAAGAAGACTTACCATATATCATTTCTGATGTACTAGATAGTAATATTTATGAAGAGAAAGTTATTATTGAATCGTATGTGTTGACCCATGCCAAAGATTTAAAACCTTCAACAGCAATTTCTGTAAAGATTAATGGAGAAATAATTGAAGAACATGCTTATGGTGATGGTCAATTTGATGCTTTTATGAATGCCTTACGAAAAGTCTATAAAAGCAAAAATTTAAACCTACCTAAATTAACTGATTATGCGGTTAGAATTCCACCAGGCTCTAATTCTGATGCCTTGTGTGAAACGGTTATTACTTGGGAAACACAAGAGAAATCTTTCAAAACGCGAGGGTTAGATTCTGATCAAACCATCTCTGCATTAAAAGCAACTCAAAAAATGCTAAATATTATTTAAAATATTTAACATTTTCCTATTGATTTTTTCACTAAATTGATACCTCTATTTTTTATCATAAAGTTGAGATTTAAAACTTTGTCAATCATGGATGTAAAAAACAACATAAACAATCATAAGTTAATTCTATCATTATTATTTATTTTCACAATAACACTGCCACAAGCTGTAGTTTCACAAGAAGTAAATGAATATGTAACGTATAGTGGAGTAGTAGTTGATGAGATTACGGGTAATCCTTTAGTTTTTGCAACACTTACTGTTAATGAAACAAACATTAGTACGATCACCAATTCTGATGGTGAATTTTCTTTGAAAATTCCAAAAAAAATAACAGATGCTATAGTTACTTTTTCATATTTAGGCTACCAGCAAAAGGAAATATCAGCACTACAATTGAAGTCAGAAAAAAACAGAATTGAATTAAAAAATTCAACACTTACGCTAAGTGAAGTGAGTTTAATTTTACCAAAAGATGCGAAAGCACTGGTAAAAAAAGCTTTAAAGAAAAAAACAATGAATTATGTAAACCAACCTATTCAAATGACTGCTTTTTATAGAGAAACTATAAAGAAACGAAGAAAAAATGCATCTTTAGCTGAAGCAATAGTAAACATATATAAGCAACCTTACTCTTCATTAAAAAAAGATAATATTGAATTATTTAAAGCTAGAAAGAGTACTGATTATTCACGATTAGATACTATTGCTTTAAAATTACAAGGTGGTCCGTATAATCCGTTATATATAGATTTAATGAAGTATCCTGATTATATTTTTACTAAAAATATGATTGATTTATATCATTTTAGTTTTGCACCTTCAACAACCATCAATGGCAAACATGTGTATGTCGTAAAATTCAAACAACTAGATCAAGTTAAAGAACCTTTATATGATGGTAAATTATATATAGATTCTGAAACTTCAGCATTAACTAGTGCAATTTATAATTTGAATGTAGAAGATAAAATATTAAGTAGTGCTCTTTTTGTCAGAAAAAAACCTAAAGATATTTTGGTATATCCTACAAATGCTGCGTATAGAGTTGATTATCGTGAAAAAGACGGAAAATGGTATTATGGTTATGGAAATGTGCAGTTGACATTTAAAGTGAAACGTAAAGGCAAATGGTTTAATTCAGTGTATTCTTTAACTAGTGAAATGGCAATTACAGATTGGAAAGTGAATACCAACAGTGAAAAGTTAAAGAATAGAGATAAATTAAAAAAGTCAGTCATTATTAGTGATGCAACTTCTGGTTTTACAGACCCAGAATTTTGGGGAACTTACAATGTTATTGAACCTGAAAAATCTATTGAATCGGCTATTGATAAGATCAAACGTCAATTGAAAAAAGCTGAAAAAGGGTGATGATATAGTTGTTGTTTGTGAGTTTTAAATACCTCAAGATACAATCATTAGGGAACTGAGTAGTGCTTATTCTTAATCAATTTTCAAATAGATGGTAATAGTAAAAGCAAAAATAACTTTAGCTCTTTTATTTGTTTTAGGGTTTATTGTATCGTGTAAATCTACAAATCAAAGCATTGTCAACAATTAAATTACTATTAGTTTGACGGAATGTGGAAGCTATGAGGTTAAAAACAACCAAGCAATAATTGGTTATGCTGTTAAGCCTTTTATTGTAGAAGTTGACCGAGTAAAGGAAATAACAGAAGTTGAACAGAAGTTGAAAATCAAATATAAAGACAAGTTTAAGAAATATTATAGAGTTTATTCTTTTACTACAGATAGAGCTGGAGATACTATTTTAATGACCTTATTTTTGACATCAAAGCAGACTAAAAACATCTCTGACTGGAAATGTGAATTACAAGAGGTAAATACTTATCCTAAAAGTTTAGAATGGATTTACTATAATTGTTCAAAAAATCGTTTCTAAGTCCCTGGTGACCCAGATTAAATGTAAGAAAATAAAGTCATTCTTTGGAGTGGTTTTTATACGCAAGCTTTTTCAGTTTTAAAATCTCTAAGAGCCACATCAATCTCAGCTACGCCCCTCTCTCGCACGATTGTATCGTGTGGTTTCGTAAACTAATTAACCGATAATAAGTGTAAAACATTTTTTACTTTTAGATTATGAGTAAAAACTACAAATTTAATAATCTAGAAGTGGCTTATTTTGTAAGTTTTTCCGTAGTAGAATGGTTAGATATTTAGGGAAAACACAACCTAAAGTGCCAGCTTGCAGGTTATGCAGTAATTTCAAGATATAATAAGTTTTCTAATGCATAATGCAGGTTTAACCGTACTTTTGCACAAATTAAAATTAGCATGACCACATTTTCTAAATTAGGTATTCAATCTTCATTTGTAAAAGCGTTGAAAGAGTTAGAGATTACAACTCCAACTGAAATACAAGAAAAATCTATTCCTGTCTTATTAAAAACATCAACTGATTTTATTGGTTTGGCTCAAACTGGTACTGGTAAAACGGCAGCATTCGGACTTCCTATATTACATCATATTAATACTGATAATTCTGAAGTACAAGCTTTAATCTTAGCACCTACAAGAGAGTTGGTACAACAAATACAAAAACAATTGTTTAAATTCACAAAATATGTAGATGCCAAGATTTTTGCAGAAGCCATTTATGGAGGTGAAAAAATAGACATCCAATTAAAAAGAATACAACGTACCACACATATTATTGTAGCAACACCAGGTAGATTGATTGATTTTATTGAAAGAGGAGAAATTGATTTAAAAAATATTAAAACCTTAGTATTAGATGAGGCAGATGAAATGCTAAGTATGGGTTTTAAACAAGATTTAAATAGTATTCTAAAATACACGAGCGGTACAAGAAAAACGTGGTTGTTCTCTGCTACCATGCCAGATGAAATAAAAGGAATTATTAAAAAGTATATGGCTCCTAGT
>JAJRPL010000279.1 GCA_024280815.1 Bacteroidota bacterium | reverse complement strand
TTTGAGAATCTTCAAGTGAAGTAAAACCTTCTGAAAGCGTTCCATCATCATTAGTTTTTAATGATCGTAAATGATTGAATTTTTTATTAGTTTTCATAATAATATTAATTTAATTAATACCCAATATTTTTAAAGTCATTAAGGTGTTGTCGGACTTTTCTTTAAAAAACTCTATTAATTTCTTCCTTATTACCTGTTTTATGATGATTATTCTTGTTCTTTTTATTTCCAAACTTGTACAAAATTGTGAACCTTAGATATTGATTGTCATAATAATTGTCATTAAATGAAATAATATTATTTGAAATTATAGATGCTCTAAATCTGTTAGATTTAAAGATGTCAGATAATTTAATTGCCAATTGTAAATTTTTATCAAAAAGTAAATATTTTACTCCAATGTCTATATAGTAAACACTTTTGAGATTTAAAACATTTATATTCTTTGGGGTTCTGTAGTAAAAACTCCCTTCAGCTAAAAAACTTTTAGATGAATTAAGATTAAATGAATTATTCATATAGTAACTAAAACTAGATTGTTTAATGTTTGAACTGAATGAGTTATCAAATACATTGGTTGTCTTATGGTTGTAACTTATTGAATTGTAGATTTTTAGCCATTTTATTTTTTTAAACATATAACTCAATTGAAAATTATATGAATACATGTCAAAAAAATTGTCATAAGTATATCTTTTAATATTTGTTTGGGGATCAATTATTGCAAATTGACTTTTTCCATCTTCTAAATAAATAAAACTGAATTTTGTGTTTAAATTGTTTTTATATGTATATGATAGCTCAAATGAATCAATAAACTCTGGTAGGATTAAGGGGTTGCCTTCAATATAACTAAATTGATTTTGAAAAACTCTAAAAGGGTCTAACATATAATAGCTTGGTCTTCCTATTCTTTTCGAATAATTTAATGAAAAAACATTATTTTTATTCTGTTTGTACAAAACATATGCAGTTGGAAAAATTTTAAAATATTTGTTTCTATTTAATTTATGAGGCTTAGTTGAAATTCCTTTTGTCTCCGTATTTTCCACTCTAATACCTAATTGAAAATTCCAATTACTAACTTTTTTCTCTGCACTGATATATGCGGCTTGAATTCTTTCTTCATATTTAAATGTATTCTTTTGATTGCCTAATGAAATATCAAAAAAATCAAAATCACTAAGATTTTTAATAAAAGAATACTTTGAGCCAATTAAAAACTTCACTTTCTTAAATGGCAACTCTATGTCGATATTTGCAGTCGTAATTTTCACATTTAAGCTACCGTTATTTAATGAAGATAAATTATTGTTATTATTGTCAATATATGATACGGCATCAAACTTCCTTGTAGTAACTTTATTGAAAATAAAATGACTAAAATCAAATGAGATAAATTTATTTAAAGAATCTAACTTTAACTTATAATTTAGATTAAACGCATGAGAATCCTTGGTTTTATTATTGGTAGCATTAGTGGTTGAAAAAAAATCGGTTGGATTCCCTGTATTTGTTTTTATTAAAACATTATCTTTTTCTATATTTGAAGGATTGTCTAATAGTCCAGAATATATAAAACCAAATGAAGATTTATCTGTAATCTGATTTTCTATACTAACCCTTCCTGACAACTGATCCCTAAACTCTCTCCTTCTATTATTTTGATTCCAAACTTGCAAAGGATAATAAGTCGTATGTTTCTCAAGAACTTTATATGAACCTTTTAAATAATTTATACTAGATGAAGTATTCCATTTTCCATATTGTGTAGACAAATTACCCCCTATTCTACCTGTCGTATAAAATGATTGACGATATGTTGTTCTTATAGTAGCAGCAAAAGAATCTTTTTTATCTATTTTATTCATAATGATATTTATTAAACCACCATTACCATCAGCATCATATTTTGCAGGAGGGGCGGTAATAATTTCAATTTTAGATATCATATCAGAAGGTATAGATGTTAAAAAATTAGTTAAATCCTCTCCCGACATTTGAATTTTTCTGTCATCAATCATAATTTTAACACTACTTTTTCCGATTAGGTAAATTTTATCATTTAATATTTGCACATTTGGAGTGACTTTTAGCACGTCTATAGCGTCACCACCTAAAACCATTGCTGAATTGTTAACATTAAAAACTAACCTATCAACTTTCCTTTCAATAAGTGGCTTTTCAATATTAATGACAACTTCATCTAGTTTATTTTCTCCTTTAGATAATATTAAGTTTTGAAAAAACATATTCTTATTAATCTTCAATACATGATTTTTTTTTTATAACCTAAAAAGCTTATTGACAGAACGAACTCTCCTTTTGGAGATTCTAACAAAAATTTCCCTTTTTCATCTGTTATGGTTCCTGAGATTATTTTGTTGCTTTTATCTATCAGTAAAACATTTGCAAATTCAATAACCTTAGTAGAATCCCTGACAATACCAGATATTTTAAACTGAGAATATGAGAAAAAAGATATAAAAGATAAAGCAAACCATATTCTGAATTTCATCATAAAACTATTTAATGATAGATACGAATGTTAAAATTAAATAAACCTTTTCAACTTAAAGAATTTTTTCACACCTAAAAAGTAAGTGAAAACATCACTTTTTAGCATTGACAGGCTTTAGCTAGGCTAAATAAAACCTTTTTCTTCGGCTTTTTGTATCAATTCTTTGTTTCCTGTGCTTTGAATATTAAAAATTTCTTTTAAATGACGGCGTCTTTTATTAATTCCGCTCAATGATAAATTAACTAGGGACGGTAACTTATTAATTTTAGTACCTAAAGACAACTCATGTAGTATCTGTTTGTCAATTCTATCAAGTACATTTTCAAACTTATTTTTCTTTTGTAGTAATTGCAGTACCGTTTTACTATAGTGGGGTATGCCTTTACACATAGCTAGTATTGCAGTTTGTACTATTTTTGAGGTGACATCTCCTTTTACTAAAAAACCAAGAGGGTTTAAATTATGTAATATCGCATTCATTCTGTAATTGTCATTGTGAGAGGTGTTGACCAAAATTTTAGTATCAGGTAAAAACTGTTTTATTTTTATACCTAAATCTTCACCATCAATAAATTTACTTTTTATAGCCTTATTAAAGCTAATATCTAGAATTATGATATCAATCTTTTTATCGTTTTGTAAACTTTCTTTGACTATAGCAAAAGCACTATCACTATCACTCGCTTTTTGAATTTTAAAATTAAGTTCAGGCTTGTTAGTAGTTATATGCTCTAGTGCCATTTCATAAAACTCTAAAATTGAAGGGTGATCGTCAATAAGCAATATGTTAATGGTTTTGTTCATGTGTGTTTAGCAATTGTTAGATAGAAAGTCTTGTAGTACTCCTAATTAGTTTTCCAAATATAAAACATAAATTTTTAAAAAACCTATACTTGTATTTCTAAGCTTTAGTAAAATTTTACTTAATTTAGCAAAAAGTTAATACTCATCAATTATGGAATTAGGTTCAAAACTTAGAAAAGCTAGAGAAAGTAAGAGAATTTCTCAGCAAGAAATAGCAGAATTTTTAAATATTTCTCAAAAAACCTATTCTAATATTGAAGGCGATAAAAGTAAACCTTCTTTAATACAATTGTCAAAACTGGGTGAATTGTTAGATTTTGATATGTTAGAATTATTAAAAGAGCAAGGTCTTGTTTTTAATCAAAAAAATGAGCATGGTGCTAATAATGGCATTGTTAACACTAATCTTTCTGAAAAATTGATTGCTCAATATGAAGCTAGAATTATAGAAATTAAAGAAATGAATACACTCTTAAAAAGTAAAATTTTAAGGCTAGAAAAAGATTAATTTATCGTATGAGTTTTTTAACTATTAATAAAAAATAAAGCTTAAAATATTTTCATTTCAAAAAGGTAAAACACTAATCAAACTTACCCAAATAAAGACTTCTAATAATACCATCAGAAAGACCTATTTTAGGCACATAAATCTGTTTTGCTTTACTCCACTTCATAGCAGAAATATAGATTTTGGTTGCAGGTATAATCACATCGGCTCTATCAGGATTTAAGCCTAATTCTGTAATTCGTTGGTTATAAGTCATCTGTTTTAAGAATTCGTAGTGAGCTTTTAAATAGATATAAGATAAGGGTCTGTCTTGAGGTCTGCCAGACATTTTAAAGACTTTATTGATGTTTCCTCCAGAGCCAATAAGGGCTATTCTTTTTAAGTTTTTGGTGTGTTGTTTGACCCATTTTTCAACTTCTTCAAAAATAAACTTATTGGTTGCTTTGTCATTATTTAACAAGCGAACTGTTCCCATTTTAAATGATTTAGAGGCTATGATTTTTTTATTAGAAAAAATGGTAAACTCGGTACTACCACCACCAACATCAACATATAAATAAGAAGAATCACTCTCAATCAATTTATTTAAGTCTGTTGAAAAAATAATTTCAGCTTCTTTTTTACCATCAATAATAGCAATAGTAATTCCTGTCTTATTAAATATTTTTTTTACAATTTTTTCGCCGTTTTTTGCTTCTCTCATTGCAGAAGTTGCACAGGCTTTAAATTTCTCAACTCCATGAACTTTCATTAATAGTTTAAAAGCATTCATAGCATCAAGCATTCGCTCAGTATTGTCTTTACTAATTTTACCTTTTACGAATGCATCTGCACCTAAACGGATAGGAACTCTGACTAAAGCTGATTTTTTATATTGTGGTTCTTTGCCTTTTTCTAAAATAATATTAGAAATTAAGAGACGCACAGCGTTTGAACCTATATCAATTGCAGCATATTTTTTTATTTCCAAAGTTTGAAAAAATTATTTGTGATACTTAGGGAATTCTACTAAAATTGTTTCCCCTTTTTTAATGTCTTTCCAGTTTTTACTTTTAAATTTAATGCCAATAACACCACAAGTAGAAACATGAGCAAGAGGCTTGCTTCCAAAAGTATTTACAAAAGTATTGATACCATGATCGTGACTAAATATGATTGCAGAATCAAATCCGTCATCTAAAGCTTTTACCGTTTTTATTAAATAACCATCACTAAAACTATACAATGATTTGCTGATTTTAAGGTTTGCTAACGGATAGTTAAAGGTGTAGCTAAAAATCATAGCAGTATGCAACGCTCTATTCGCACAGCTTGAAACAAACACACTAGGGCAGTCAATTTGATTCTTTAAAACGTTAGAAATCAAATAAGCATCGTTAATTCCTCTTTTTTTAAGTGGTCTGTCAATGTCTTTGATACCATCATATTCCCATGATGATTTTGCGTGACGAACTATATAAAGTGTTTTCATGTATTCTTATGAAATAATTATTCAAAGATAACGATTAATCTATAAGTAAAGAAAAATCAAAAGTATTTTTATCTTGTTTTTTTTGATAAAACTTTAAGAGATTCTTCACTCCACTCGTTCCTCATTACTCAAGAATTTTCGGGACTGAATGACAAGATTGTTATGGAGCCAATCGTTCTTTTTTCCAGTTAAAATCTTCTTCAAGAGTATATCGTATTCTGTCGTGCATTCGGTTGGGTCTGCCTTGCCAAAATTCAATACTTATAGGTTTTATAAGATAACCGCCCCAATGTTTTGGTCGTGGTATTTCACTATTGCAGAATTGAGTTTCATATTTTTTCAATTCGTTATCTAATTCTTCTCTAGAGTTCACAATTTGACTTTGATTGGATGCCCAAGCTCCTAATTTACTTCCGTCTGGCCTTGATTCAAAATAACCATCAGATAGATTCTCAGCTAGTTTTTCTGCTTTACCTTTGATGATGATTTGTCGTTCTAGCCCTTGCCAAAAAAAGGATAAACAAACATTTGGGTGAGCAGCTATAGCCAATCCTTTTTCAGAAGCATAATTGGTATAAAAGATAAAACCTTCCCAAGTAAATTTTTTTAATAAAACAACTCTATTTTTAGGATAGCCATCTAAACCAATAGTTGATATATTCATAGCATTAGCTTCATGAACATTATCATCTTGATCAGCAACTAAAAACCAATCTCTAAATAATTCTATCGGATTTTCTGGAGTGTTCTTTTCTAACAGAGCGTCCTTTTGATAATTTTTTCTGTAATTGCTTAAGTCTTTTTCCATGAATTTATTTCTTTTCACGAAT
>JAJRPL010000278.1 GCA_024280815.1 Bacteroidota bacterium | reverse complement strand
CAATTTTTGACCAGCTCTAACTAAGGTTCCTGGGGTAACTAACGCTTCAGTTACAATACCATTATAAGGAGCACGCAAGCTATATTTATTTAATTTTACTTCTAAATTTTTAACATTATAATAGGCGGTGTTTATCCCTCTGCCAGAGATGAAGTATTTTTCTTTATCTGAGTTTATTGTAGGTAGTTTTGGCGTAGTTTTATTGATTTCAAGACTATTTAAATAGTCTTGCCATTTTTGATATTCATTAGGGTAGTCTAAGCGAATGTCGGGTAAAATAGCAGTAATATTATTGTGAAAATTACTTTTTTGAGATTGTAGGTTGGCATAGAATTCATCACTATTTATACGTAAAATAGTTTCACCTTTTCGATAGCTTGTACCTGCCTTAAAATCTTTAGCAGCAATTTTTAAAACTCCTTGAACTTCTGCAAAAAGTTGAATTTTATTTTTAGCAGTTAAGTTTCCACTAGTGGTAATTACAATAGGTATTTCTTTATTCTGTACGGTATCTACAGCTACTTTTTTGATAACTTTATCAAATTTAGGTTTCGGTTTCTTTTTGTTGGCAATAAACATCTTGGAAACCAAAACGGCACCAACTAAAAGTGCAACTCCTAAGGCTATGGTTATTATTTTTCTCATATTGATGCTACTTTTGAATTAAAGGTTGATTGTATTTTTTGTAAAGTATTGATGAATTGTTCTTTCTCTTTGATAGAAATATTTTGTTCTACAGTATTCATCATATATTTAATGACGGGTATTGTCTTTTTAAAAATTTCTTTTCCTAAGGGTGTGATATATACCTTATTAATCCGTTTGTCTTTTGTGCATTGTTTTCTAGTGATGTATTTTTTGTTCTCCATTTTAGATAACAAACGTGTCAAAGAAGATTTATTCCGCAACGTTAAAAATGCCAACTCATTCTGATTTAAACCATCTTGATCATGTAATTTTTTTAAGACAATCATTTGCTCTTTTGTGAGGTCTAGTCCGCTATTGCTTAATGCTTCTTGTAAATGATAATCAACAATTTTAATAGTTATACCCAGCCAAGGAGCAATGCTATTTTCATAATCAATAGGTTTAGCCTTATTTTTCATGCTGCAAACATACCACTATTAATTAATTAGTTGCACGTGCAACTAATATTTTCATTAAAAATACTTATAGTATATTTGAACTTAATAATTTATATATTTATGAAACTAGATATACTCGCCATAGGAGCACACCCAGACGATGTAGAATTAGGTTGTGGAGCAACTATAGCCAAAGAGATTGCTGCTGGGAAAAAAGTAGGCATCATAGATTTAACTAGAGGAGAATTAGGTACAAGAGGCTCAGCAGAAATTAGAGATCAAGAAGCTGCTAATGCTGCAAAAATTTTAGGTGTTACAGTTCGAGAAAACTTAGCTTTTGCGGATGGTTTTTTTGTTAATGATAAAGAACATCAATTAAAAGTCATAGAAATGATACGCAAATACCAACCAGAAATTGTGTTGTGTAATGCGATAGATGATAGACATATAGATCATGCTAAAGGTAGTCAGCTTGTTAGTGATGCCTGTTTTTTATCAGGCTTACGAAAAATAGAAACTAGCATAGGAGGGAAGCCACAAGAAGCTTGGCGACCAAAACATGTATATCATTATATACAATGGAAAAACATTGAACCCGATTTTGTTGTGGATGTGTCTGGTTTTCTAGATAAAAAAATGAAAGCTGTATTGGCGTACAGTTCTCAATTTTATGATAAAAAGAGTAAAGAACCAATTTCGCCCATAACTAGTAAAAACTTTTTAGATAGTATTAGCTATAGAGCACAAGACTTAGGACGATTGATAGGTGTTGATGCTGCTGAAGGCTTTACAGTTGAGCGTTATGTGGCTGTTGATAGTTTGGATGATTTGATCTGAGTTTAGTTTTTACAGTTTCAAAGATAAATACAAACATAATGCTCGCATCAGCAGGGGGTGAAACCTATAGATATGCCTTTCAAGGGCAAGAAAAAGATACTGAAACAGGTAAAGAAGCCTTTCAGCGAAGGCTTTGGGATGGTAGGATTGGGCGTTGGTTAACAACTGACCCAGCAGGGCAATATGCTTCTCCTTATTTGGGGATGGGGAATAATCCTGTTAATGGTATTGACCCTGATGGAGGTAAGTTTTTTGATGAATATGATAAAGATGGGAATTGGCTTAGTAATTTAGGAGGTGATGTGTTAAATTTCTTTCATCAAGAAAATGGAGATACAAAAATTCAGCTTATAGGAACTGAATTTTCAACAATGATTTCAGGAGGAGAAGATATCATTAGGGGGTATGCTCATAGAGATGGAGATACGAATTTTCAAGGCCTTTGTAAAGAATGGAGAACAGGAACTGGACCAGAGAAAAGTTTAATTTATGGCTATGACCATAAAATGATTAATCCAAATGATAACTTTATTGATGGTGGGGTTAAAGGTACGTATCAAGTTTTCAAAGCAACGGAAAAATATTATAGTAATGGAGAAAAAAACACTCTTTTTACAGGAAGTTTTGGTATATTTGGAATAATGAGAACTTTAATATGGGATACAGAACATTTCATTGGAAAGGCTAATGTTAGTATATATAATTTGAATAGTCATGTGCTAGTTCTTGTTCATGATAGTAAAACAATAAGTTCGTGGACAATAAACCCATTTGATGGAAAGGAAAAAAATATTTCTAGAGTATCAGGTAAAAACATACCTAAATCAACAACTTTTCAAACTTATATGTATCTTATTAGTAAAGAACAATTAAAAAATAATTTTGAACTTTATGAAATTTCTCATGATGAGTAAAACAAAATATTTTTTTTATTTATTTATTACCATTTTGTTTTTTAGTTGTGGTGTTGATAAATCTAAAGTTAATGGTCTATATGTTATTGTAAATAATGAAAACACTATTGACTCCCTAATTTTAATGAATAGATTTAGATATGAAAGAAAAATTTATACTTCAAACGGACGATTTATTTATAAGAATTCAGGTAAATGGAAAATTGAAAATGGCTCTAGGATAGAATTTTCAAATTTTTTTATCGACAGAGATTTGGTTTATAGTGAAGATTATTATGTTAATGAAGAATCTTTAATGTATGTCACTTTTGAAATAGAAAAAATATTTTCAAATGTTAAAATATTTTCAAATATAAATCTGAAAAATTCATACTATTTAAAGGTTAAAAATGATAATTACACCAGCTCTGCGAAGTCAAAATAATAAACGATGTTGCTGTGCGAAAGTCACCAGCTCCCGCTAGAATAGCTACGGTCGCTACCAGCTCCCGCTAGAATAACACGGTCGCTACCACAAGTTTTTAACTTGTGGCGTGTACCAGCAGAGAGATGAGTTATTTTTAAGAAGCATACGCTTTTTTAGCATTGGTATCTCTAATCATGGTATCAATCAATCTAAACAAAACTTGTTGCGTTTCTTTATCAAGATTAAGAATATCTTGCAGGCGTTTTACTGTTTTTTTATCAAATGATGCATTAATACCTTCCCCCACTCCCGCTAGTCTGTGACTAGTGGCGTAAGTGTTAAGAAAAGTCTATTGTTACCACCAGTTGCAAACTGGCGGCAGCGTAAGCTAAGAAAAGTATACTGCTACCACAAGTTATTCCCGAAGTATCGGGATTCGGTAGCGTCCCGCTATGGTTGTCTTGTTGTCCATATTTTTACCTCAAACTCACGTTAGTTCTCATAATTGTATAGTAAGATTAATACTAAAAGTACTTTTTTAAGTACTTTTTTTTAGTATCTTTGTATTATGTAAACAGTTAATTATACAGATTTTCGTTCAAATCTAAAGTATTGGTTCGATAAAGTAGTAAATGATGTAAGCGATATTATTATCAAACGTAAAAGCGGTAAGGACCTTGTATTGATATCATTAGATGAATACAACTCATTAAAAGAAACAACTTACCTTTTAACAGGAAAAAATAGAGATATTTTATTAAACTCTATCAAAGAATTAGAAGCAGGTAAAGGTGTTCAAAAAGATTTAATTGAATAAATGAAATTAACTTGGTCTAAAGCTTCTTGGGAAGATTATTTGTATTGGCAGAAAGTCGATAAGAAAATAGTAAAGCGAATTAACGAACTCATTAAAAGTTGTATGCGAACACCTTTTGAGGGCATAGGAAAACCAGAAGCTTTAAAAGGAGATTTACGAAGTTATTGGTCAAGACGAATAACTTCTGAACATAGATTAGTTTATAAATACGAAAAGAAAGAAGTATTGATAGCTGCTTGTCGATATCATTATGAGAAGTAAAACCCCGTATTCTATGATTAAAACAAGTTAAATTTAACAAACTTATCAACACAGATTAAGCAGCATATTTTAAGATATCCACATAAGGAGTTCCTTTTTTAACAACAGCAAAGACTCTTGCAACTAATTTGTTTCTAATAATATTAATAGTACTCATTCTATTTTTACCTTGCAATACTCTTTTTTCAAAATATAATTTCATTTCAGGACTGTGTTGTATTGCAGAGGTAGCACACATATTAATAATAGCTTTGAGTTTTTTATTTGCTAGATGTGAGACTTTGGTTCTTCCTTTAACACTACTACCAGATTGATAAGGAAAAGGGGCTATACCACAGTAAGAAGCAAATTTCCCCCTGCTAGTGCGAACGTCCCGTTTGTAACCTTCTGATAAATTAACCTAAAGAATTCTTAAAACTTGAGTTATTTGGCAATTCAAATATTTCTAAGTCAAAATAGGGCACAGCAGCTAATAAATGATCAAAAATATCAGCCATAATATATTCATAATTTTCCCAACGTTTATCAGCACTAAAAGCATAAATCTCTATAGGTAATCCTTGTGTTGTTGGTGCCAACTGACGTACCATAATCATCATATCTTTATTGATACCTGAATGATTATTAATGTACTCTTCAGTATATTTTCTAAACACACCAATATTGGTTAAATTCCTTCCGTTTAAGAGTATTTTTTTATCAATACTATTTTTAGAATTGTAAGACTTAATTTTATCCTGACGCATTTTTAAATATTCAGAAATCAATTGAATATCTTCTAATTTGTTAATCTCATTATCGGTTAAATATTTAATACTATCCATTTTAATATTTAAGGCTCTTTTAATTCTTCGTCCATCAGAGTTTGTCATACCTCTCCAATTTTTAAAAGAATCAGAAATCAAAGCATAAGTAGGAATGGTAGTAATTGTGTTATCAAAATTTTGGACTTTTACGGTTGCTAAAGTAATTTCAGTAACATCACCATCGGCACCATATTTTTCAAAAGTAATCCAATCACCAATGCGTACCATATCATTAACTGATACTTGAATACTAGCAACAAAACCCATGATGGTATCTCTAAAAACTAAAATAATAACTGCCGATGCAGCACCTAGTGTAGTGAGAAATTTCCAGATAGAAATACCCGTTATTATTGCAAAGAAAAACATAAAACCAGCGACCCAAGCAAATATCATAAATACTTGAATATAACTATCAATAGGTTTGTCTTTTAAACGAGGTAAGGTTTTAAAATAACCTTTTAGAGTATTAAGAATACTTCTTACTATCCATAATATTAAAACAACCCCAAATACTTGTAATAATTTTTCTACGATATTTTCTAAATATTGAAAGTCCGAAAAAACTATAGGAAGAAATTTTAATGCAATAGTTAACGGTACAATATGTGCTATGTTTCTCGGGACTTTATTAGAAATTAAAATATCGTCAAAATGGGTCTTGGTTTTAATAGATATTCTTGAAGCAACACTTCTTAAAATCCTTCTTACCACATAATCTATTATAAAAATAATTACTAGAGCAATTAGTAAAAGAATAATCATGTTTAAATACAGAGCACTTGTTTCTGTTATTCCAGTTTTTACTAAATAATCGTATATGAAATGGGTAATTACATTCATTTTAGCTATGTTATTTACTGCAAAAGTAGATGATATAAAATGTTTAATTACAATAATTATATTTTTTATTTGAAGAAGTGAGCAAATAGATTATATTTGCACCCGCTTAGACAATACTTAATTTATTGATAAGCATCATGGTGGTTGTAGCTCCCCGAATCATTTCATTCTCGGGACAAGCAACTTCGCTACTTTTAGAGTAGTAAAAAGATTAAAATGGTGGTTGTAGCTCAGTTGGTTAGAGCATCGGTTTGTGGTACCGAGGGTCGCCGGTTCGAATCCGGTCT
>JAJRPL010000277.1 GCA_024280815.1 Bacteroidota bacterium | reverse complement strand
TCAAATGCTTCAAGACGTATTAGAAGTTTTGGCAAACAAATTAACACTACAACTCAATATTCTAGAACTGAATGATGCAAAAATAAATGATATTCAAGAGCTTTTAAATAACCACGAAGGTAAAGATCTCTTAAATTTTGTGGTTTATGATGTTGAAGAAAAAATGAAACTACAAATGCCAAGCAGAAGCTCAAAAGTTAGGATATCTCAAGAGCTGTTAAATGAATTAGAGTCAAGAGAGTTGCTCTATAAATTAAATTAATACCGATGTCAAAATTAATTACACTTACTAGCCCAAATCTTACATCTAAAGTAATCATTGACAAAGGAGAGCTAATTAGCTACCAACAAAAGAAAGAAGAATTCATACATCAAAAAGAAGATTTAGGGTGGAATAATTCAGATACTGAAATGTTCCCTATAATTGGACCAACTCAAAAGAATAAGTTCGCAGTTTCAACCCCTAATGGTGAGTGCATTCAAGATCAGCATGGTATTTTAAGAACTTTTGATTATACTTTAATAGAAAACATTGAAAACACAGCCGTGTATCAAAAAAATATTTTAAAAACACACGAATTGACAATCCTAAATACCCTGATAAATCTACAGAAAAAGAAGTTTTTTGGCCTTATGATTTTACTTTCACAAAAAAGTATCAACTAGATAATGAAGCTTTAAAAATCACCTTTGAATTTCAATCAGAAAAAGAAATGCCATTTATGATTGGCTATCACCCTGCATTTAAAATTTTCAATAAAGACAATGCTTATTGTGTTGCAAATAACCAAAAAATAACAATTGACGAAGTATTAAAAGGTGGTAGTGTTGCGTATCCTCTACTCAATCAAAATAATATTATATTGAATAACGGTAAACATTAGATTGAAATTATAACAAAAGGGTTTAACAATTTTATGTTGTGGACAGAGGTTGATACTATGATTTGTATTGAACCTATTTCGCAATATCCTAATTTAAAAACTCAAAAATATTCAGAAAAAAATATGAAATTAGCCAATGGCAATGAAGGGTTTATTGTAGAGATTAAAACCAAGGTATAATCAATACTTAATTGCTTTTTTACTAATTTCTACACCATTTTCAAAGGTAATATTTAATAGTAATACCGTTCCTTTTTTAATTCTTTGGGTATTAATGGTGACCTCATTTTTGTTAGGTTTATTATTTATCAATAATCTACCTAACATATCATAAACTTTAACTTGTCTTATTGTTGAACCTGACTTAATCAATAAATTATCATCTTCATTTACCACAGTAAAGTCAGTTAAAGCTACATCATCTACATTTAATGTGCTATTGGTAAATTGTAAGGTAAATCTATCAGTATAACTTCCTTCACCTACAACTGTAAAATTATAAGCTGCTTGTTTTAAATCGTGAATTGTATTTAATTTATGATCTACTAAATATAACTCTGCATCATTTAATACGCCTTCTAAATGATCTATACTAATGGTATAAGTTACAGAAGCATCATCAATATAAGTATCAAAACCTAAAGGCACTTGCTTGTCTGTATTAAAACTATTCAAACCTTGAATTCCGTATTGTGTATCTCCAATTTTAGAATAAAAATTAACATAACCAGCACTTAATTTTATTCCATCATAAAGTCTATCATGACTGTCAGTTGCATTGTCAAAAAAGCCAATTAAAATCTGACTAGCAGCTCCGCCTTCACTGCTCTCAATATTTAGCCAAATTCTATCTTTTTCTTGATTGCTATTTTTTTTAGTATTGTTATTTTTAAAGAATTGTACATTTTGCTGACTTCTCACTCGCATTGCATCAGTAAAAGTTACTTGTTGCTCTGTAGAGTTTGCTTGAACAACAAAACCCTGCCCTGAACCAATAAACTTTGTTGGTGCAACTGAACTAGTCCCTGAACCAACACCACCTGTTAAGTTATAACTTGCATAATCATCACCTGTATATTGTTCACCGGTAGCACTTTGATTATTTGGTGTTTGATGCGTCCAAAACCAAATTGTTCCTTCAATTGAGCTTACGTTTTGAGGGTCTGATATAAACAAATCAGCATCAATTGCTGAAGGGTATGGATTTCCTATTAAATTCAAATCGTCATTAACATTGTTATTGTCATTATAAACAATAGCATTATTTGTATTGGTTAATTGAATCTCTCCTGTGTGTGGGATGCCAGAAAAATTAACAGTAGCTGCTAACGGATAAGTAGCCCCTACTGGTCCTTGAGAAATATAACCCCTTCCTGATTCCATCACAGTGTTTTCTGCAGATATCCATTCTCCTAAAGCCTCACTTCCTCCTCCAGGTATCGTATTCGCTAAGGATTGATCCCAATAATACAATCGCCCTTGATTATAGATTGGTGAAGCAAAAACTGTTGACATATTAGCACCAACAACTGGCGAAGACCAATAGGTATAATCATTCACATCTGTTAATTCAGCAGTGGTTTCTTTTTTGGTAATATTGCCCGTAATTACAACAGGTGTATTTGGATTTAATGTATTTACTGTATATAAAGATTCTTTATCTCCGATAGTAATTGTACCTGAGTTTGTTAAGCTTTTATTAACCTCAATATAGTTTGAAGTGTCATTCTCAAAATTAAGATTTCCTGTAGTTGATACAGTTAAATCACAGGCTCCGAAAGAACCATCTGTTGCCGTATAGGTACCGTCAATACTAGCCGCTCTGGTTCTGTCTGAAGTACCATTACTCCAAGTGGTTGTCCACGTTGTTGGCCCTAAATTATGCGTACCTAAAGCTATATTAGTCCCTGAAATTGCATTATCAACCTCATCAAGGGCTAATTCAATATATTCGTTTATATCAAAAGTTAATGCAGGGACTTCTGTTGTATTGCAACCTTTGGTAAAACTTTTATCGGTACCCCAATTTGTTAAAGGCACATTACCTATAATATCAATTCTATCATCAAAACAACTGGTGCCAGTTGAGGTAGATATTAAAATGACATCATCACCATCAAAAGTACAAACATTGGTAGGTGTTACTACCCCTCCGCCTAAAGAAACTGGCAGTGTAGCATTTGGGTTTTTATACAATCTCACTTCACCTGCAGCCATAGCCTCAATAGCAATAAATTGAGTTGGTGCTACACCAGTAGCTGGTGCACTTGTATATAAAGCTAAGTTGTACGTATTTGCAGCAATAGGGTTTGAAGTTATATTTTTAACCTCTATCCATTGGTTATTACCTGTACCTTCATAGTATTGTGTTATTAAAAGTGATGACCCATTTGTTGGCGGTACCGCTTGAATAGGGTATCTATAAAAACACAATATTTCTATATCATTTGAATTGGTAATAAATTTACCTGTAGCACCTGCGTCTTGAGCTAAATACGAAATAGTAGCATTAGCTCCTGGATTAGTAGAAAGTGTGAAAATAATTTTATTCCCTAATACAGCAATATTGGTTATTGTATTTGTGATGTTTACTTGACTGGCATTCTCTAATAAAAAATCTTCTGCTACTGTAGCAATTGACAAGCTTGTAGCGTCTGTAACCACTTCTAATGTGGTAGGGTTTACCAACGAAGCACTTTGTATCATAGGTGCATCAATCTCTGTGATAGCAGGAGTAGGATTGACTCCATAAATATCTCTATTGACTAAAGGGAAAAGCCTTTTACCAAATTCTTCATAGCCATTCACAAACTTAAAGTGACAATCATCTTCTTGATCTAATGCTGCTGTTGGCATGATTGAAATGTCTGCGTTTTCAAAAGCCAATTGTCGTTGAGCTTCTTTGATAATGTTAATTTTACCTACATCAGTCCAACAACCATTTTTTGTTTGAAAAATATAAAACTTTTCAATTGCTGAATAATCTGATTGCCAACTATTCTTAAGTGTTATAAAAGAATTTTTGTAGGTTGTTAAAGGAGTTCCTATACCACCATCTTGCTCTCCTTGAGACCAAAACACAGCTCTCACCTTATTTTTAAGTCCTGTTTTATTTAATCTATAATACAACCTACCATAATTAGAATCTAGAGAAGTTTGATAATTGGGTGGTCTTTGAAAAAAAGCAATTTCTACTCCCGGATGAGCACCATTGAAAATTGCTACAGGTATATTATGATTATCTACTAACATTCGTGCTAATTTTAAACCCCACTGCCCTACATTACCGTTTGTTTCAATATCTCCATCTCCTTGCCCACGATACCACGTATCATTCCCTAGAAGATCTGCTTCATCACTATCTCCAAATGCATACACTCTTATAAAATCGTTTATATTTGCATTTGCACTTCCAGAGGTCATTTCTGCCACAGCATTAGATTGCCCTTGTATGATATATACATCTCCAGCAACCAACTCTACAACTTCTTTTTCAAGTGTAAGTGTAGACCCTTGCTTTCCATAAATTTTTATTGAATAATTATGTAATTCTGCTACTATTGGAATCGTAAAATTAAAAGGTGCTAAATTACCCGAAAAAGTTAAGAGTTGAGTTTGCGTAGAAGAATTCTGTAACACTTCATCCCTGTACAATTCGACTTCAATTGCATCATAAGTAGCTCCTGTATTATTTACCTCTCCTTCTACAATAATATTACCGGTGTTGGTAGCTACATCTCTACCCACCAATTGTTTATTTAATGGTAGTTTACTAAACGTAACTTGACCATAAGACAAGCTAGCAATTAAAATTAAAAAGAAAGTTAAAGAATTTTTCATAACTATTTTAATACCTAATCAACTTTTTACTTGTACTAACTCCATTATCAAAAGTCATATTTAACATTAATACTGTTCCTTTTTTAAAATTTTGAATGTCTATTCTAGATTCTTTATCTAAAGGCTTTTTTTCAATTAACAGCTTACCCAAAATATCATATACTTTAACCTGATTAATAGTAATAGTAGATATTATTATAAGTGTATTTTCATCATTGATAATTTTGAACTCAAAATCATCTACATTTAAATTACTCTCACCAATAGGATACTTGTAAAAGCAAAGTATTTCAATCCCGTTTGAATTGGTAATAAAATTACCTCTATCGCCAACAGCTTGAGCCAAATAAGAAATGACTGCATTTTCTCCAGGGTCAGATGAAAGTGTGAAAATTATTTTATTTCCTAATGTGGTAATATTGGTAATGAAATCTGTGATATCATTTTCATTAGCATCTTCAAGTCTAAAATCTTCTGCTACAGTAGCAATTGATAAAGTGGTTGCGTCTGTAACAACCTCTAAGGTTTTATTATCATTTATTAATACTGCACTTTGTATCATAGGTGCATCAATTTTTTTAGTTGAAGCTACACCATAAATATCTCTATTAATTAAATAAAAAATTCTTTTTCCAAATTCTTCATATCCATTTACAAAAGCGAAGTGACAATCATCATCTCCAAGTTCTAATGCTGCTGTGGACATGATTGAAATGTCTTGATTTTCAAAAGCCAATTGTCTTTGTGCCTCCTTAATCTCATGTACTTTCGCATTACAACTATTTGTAGTTTGGAAAATATAAAATTTTTCAATTTTAGGACAATCTGTATTCCAAGAATTTTTAAGCGTTAAAAAATCTTTTTTATACTCAGTTATAGGAGTATTGATAGCTCCATCACTTCCACCTTGAGACCATATAACTGCTCTAACATTATTTTTGAGTCCTGTTTTATTTAATCGATAATACAATCTAGCATAGTTAGAGTTTAGTGATTCTTTGTAATCAGGTGGAGCTAAAAAAAAATCAATTATTTCTCCACCTTCAGCCCCATTAAAAATTGCAATAGGGATTTTTATATTATCTACTAACATTCTAGCAAATTTTAAACCCCATTGACCTGTATTTCCATCCGTACTACTGCTCCCATCTCCTTGCCCTATATACCAATATTCATTATTGAATAGACTTGGCACATCTCTTGCTCCACTAGAAAAAACTCTAATAAAGTTACTCACATTACTATCTGCACTACCGTTTATTTTCTTTGCTTCTGCAATAGACTGCCCCTGTATAATATAAACATCTCCTGCGACCAAATCTACAACCTCTTCTACAAGGGTAAGTGTTACACCTTGCTTTCCATAAATTTTTATTGAATAATTTATTAATTCTGCAGTAATTGGAATTGTAAAATTAAAAGATGCTAGATTTCCTGTAAAAGTTAAAGCTTGAGTTTGTGTAGAAGTACTTTGCAAAACTCCATCTCTGTATAATTCAACTTCAATAGCATCATAATTGACACCTGAATTGTCTACTTCACCTTCTACAATAATATCACCTTTATTTGTAGCCACATCTCTACCCACCAATTGTTTATTTAATGGTAGTTTACTAAACGTAACTTGACCATAAACAATGGTAGATATTAAGACAAATAGGAGAGTTGAAATTATTTTCATAGCATTAAAATTAATATCATTCCTAAAAGACACTTTATCTTCAAACAACAAATGTAATCAATTTATATTAAATCAATTACACAAGCCTACTCAAAAAAATCATCTACATCAAAAGGAATATCATCATCAGGGTCATAATCATCATAATTAACTCCAACTGGATTGAACAAACCCCATCGGTCTATTTGGTAGTTAAATTGATCAAAACTTTTTACCCACTCAGCAAATAAGATACGAAACTCTTCAATTTCACCTCTTAGCAACTGGATATAATCATCATCTTGATAACCACATAATTGCATACCAGTACAACTGGTTAAGATTTCTCTGGCGGCTTTTCTAATAACAGATGCATTTTCCATTCTAATATCATAAATGTCTGCACCTTAAGCACCAGCTATTTTTGCCGGTATCATCAATGAATTTTCTATAATATACATGGCATAATTCTCTAGCATTTCGCCTTCTGCCTCGTCTGCTGTTTCAACATCTTCTTTAGAAACCAAAGTACCTATTTTTCTACCCAATTCCATTATTTCATAGGCTTTTTGGTAAATTGGCATTTTTTCTATTTCATCGTGTGATTTGTAATCGTCTTCGTAGTCTTCAAACATATATTCTATTTTAGTTGAAGTACTTTAACGGTCTTTTAGCTGAAATAGTGTTTGTATGATGTTAAAATAAGATGAAAACCAGCTTACTTGGTCAACTTCTCAAAGACCCAAGGTGGTCCAATCAATAAAAACTGTAAATCTTTAAAGAAGGATGGTTTCTTTCCTTCTAGATGATGTCCGTAGAACTGACCCACCCAAGCAATAGCAAAAATAGCTAGTGAGGTATAAAACAATGGCAAATAGCTTCCTAAATAATGATTTCCAACAACACATAAAATAGAAAATACTAACATTTTTATAAAGACTGAAAATGATAAGCGTAGGTAAAATACCATAATAAAAATGAGAAGCAATGTTCCCCAATTACTAATTAGCGGGTTTTCAAGTCCAAGTGTGTTTGTTAAAAATGAGGGATTAATACTCATCAGCATTCCTATAATACTAAAATAAATTGCGGGAACACAAATAAAATGTAGTGCCTGATTGGTTTTATTTTGATGACTTACCGCATACTCATCAAACCAATTTTGCATTGTTTTCATAATTCTCTTATTTTGGTTGAATTCAAAGTTACAACTTTTAATATAAGTGAAATTAACACTTTTTTCTTATGGATTTCTGCCTTCGCAGGAATGACAAGTTTCATTTAATTTTCTTAATAGTCCCCCTCCCTTTCGGGGAGGGTTAGGGAGGGGATTCTCTACTGTATTTTTACCCTCACCCCTTCACTATGGCTACTAAACTCAGGTGCATACATACTTTCTATGGTACTGATACCATTAGAAAAATCGCCTTTATTATTGACACGTAAATCGTATTCAAAAACATAAACACCTTTAGGCAATACATCAAAAAAGAAATGAGTAGCTGCATCTTTCGTACTTTCATAATACCCTAAACCATCTTGCCATTTGTATTGTGACAAAACATTTATAGGTTCAAAACCTGCAGCACGCATATCTTTCATGTGGACAAACTCCATTACTCTATCTACTTTTAATTCAATACGAACACGTACCAAATCGCCCAATTTCAATTGCGTTGCGTCATTGATTAGGGTTAGCTCTTCACCTTTATCGGTATTCTTTTTTAAGAAGAGTTTCTTAGACAATTGTAATGGTGTTTTTGCCGATGTTATCTTGTCTAAATCTTCAAAATATTGCCAATACAGAGCTCCCCAAGCAATGCCTTCTGTTTTTTTACTCAATTTTACAGTAGCCATTGCAGATGTTATTTCATTTCCAGACCATGAGGTTTTGAAATAGCCTGTCCCAGCCTCTACTTTTGAATCTTCCAACTGTAAAGGGTCAATTTTTTGATTACCAACGGTAATACCTACAAATTCAGTTACCTCTAACCAGCTTGTGCCTTGTAACAACAATGCATACACCGCTTCAGTCGTAGCTTTGGTCGTTTTCCATCGACTAGTTTGTTTATTTTTTAGCAACCAAACTTTTAGATTATCAACATCTTCTAAATTCTTCACGTCACTCTGAATGCCAGTACCAGCTTCAGTAAATGCTTCTATCAATAAAGCTTGGGTTTCAATGGGTGCTTGATACCAATACCAGCTCCCTACATTACTTTTCCAATACATACCCAATTCTTCACTGGTAATACTGTTTTCTTTTAAAGATTTTAAAATTTTAGCCGCTACAGCATTATTGTCATTTCTTTTTGCAATTAAAGTAATCATTCCTTTGGTATATAAATTATTATCCATCCAAAATTTAAAAGATTGATTGGTATAATAATCAACAGCCGTTTGTACTTTTTTTCTGATGGATTTATCCTTGTAAAAACTACGCATGTACAGGTATTGAATTTGGAAATTTCCTGTATGATTACTTGCCATATACTCATTAGCCAACTTTTCTCCTTCAGCTTTTGTTTTTGCTCTTTTTCGGATTTTTCTAGCTTGTTTTAATAATTCATTATAATCGTTTAAAATTTCATCATCTAAAAATTTTACGGCTTTAGTCAACATTCTTTGGATTTGAGATTCCTCGTCGCGTGTACCTCGCTCAGTCGGAATGACACCCACGCCTAATTTTTTGAGATGTCCGAAACCAGAAGCTATATGTTGTGTGATGTATCTGTGCGGATAACGAGCTCCTTTAAACCATGGAAAACCACCATTAGAAAACTGCATTTGTTGTAATTTACGAGCAGCCGATGTCAATTCATTTTTCATTTTATTTAAATCGAATAATAAAGCAATTCTTTTCTTTTGTTCGGTTTCTGATTGTGCATCACGTAACCAAGGCGTTTCTTGAATAATCAATGATTTTAACTCTTGATTTTTCTCCAAATTACTCAATAAAGCATCTGACGATTTCCATTGATTGAAAACTTCTTGAATTCTCGGATTTGAGTTCGCAATATGGCTTGCCAACGCATTCGCATAGTAACGAGAGAATGTCTGCTCTGCACATTCAAACGGATATTCCATTAAATAAGGCAATGCTTGTACAGCATACCAAGCTGGATTTGAAGTTACCTCTAAGGTTAATTTATGATGTTTTAAAGTAGTTGAACTATTATTTTTTAACTTATCTAAGGTAAATGTCTTGGTCTGATTAGAACGCAACCACATTGGTAAGGTTTCTGTCACCAACATTCTATTTGACAATACTGGCAATGCATTTTCTTCGCCATCTGTAAAATCGCCAGCCTTAGCTAGTATTTTATATTTTACGGCTTGTACATCGTCTGGTATTTGAAGCGTCCAGCTTACATTGGCATTGCCTTTTGCGTTGACTGAAAATTTCGTCTTCCCCCTCTGTCCTTTGGACATCTCCCCCGAAGGGAGAGAATTATCGGAAATCAATACTAGCTTTTTAGTTATGTCTTTATTCGTTAAAGCATCATACAAAACCAATTGTGCAATTCCGTCTAAATTTTTATCGGTTAGATTTGAAATTTTTGAGGCAAAAGTAATTTGATCTCCTTCACGTAAAAAACGAGGCGGGTTTGGCATTACCATCAGTTCTTTTTGAGTTACCGTAGTTAGTTGCATAGTTGCTGTAGCCAAATCTTTAGTATGTGCTAATAACTGCAATTTCCAACGGGTTAAACTTTCTGGTGCTGTAAAACTAAAACTCACATTACCT
>JAJRPL010000276.1 GCA_024280815.1 Bacteroidota bacterium | reverse complement strand
TAGGTGGTTTAATGCTTGTGTACATGTACATCAATCAACCTACAGCTGAAGAACTTGAAAAACAACGCACAGAACAAATTCAAGATTCTATCCAAAAAGTAAAACAACTCACCACAAAAGATACTGTAAAACCAGAAACGGATATTACAACAATAAAACTAACAGATTCTCTTGCATTGGTCAATGCTAAAAATCAATTAGGAGCTTTTTCTTATAGTGCAACGTTACCATCAGCAAAAACGAATGAGACGGTAATAGAAAATGAGGTGTTAAAAATTAAAGTTTCAAATAAAGGTGGGCAAATCACTGAAGTACAGCTTAAAAAATTTAAAACGTACGATAAAAAACCATTGTATCTGGTTAAAGATAATAATGCCCAGTTTAACCTTAGCTTTGCCACAACTGATAATCGTACACTAAACACCAACGATTTATATTTTGAGCCTACATTAACTAAAAATGGTGAAAATCAAGTGCTTTCAATGAAATTGAAAACAGCTAGTAATCAATTTTTAGAATATCGTTATGAAATAAAACCGAATGATTATATGCTCGATTTTGCCATAAAAACGCAAGATATGGGCAATGCAATCAATACTTCTCAAGCATTAAATTTAGATTGGAATTTGAAAGCTTTTAGAAATGAAAAAAGTTTAAAGACTGAAAACATGTATGCGTATTACTACTTCAGAAGTGATAACGATGTCAGTTATTTAAGTGGTAATGATGAAGACACAAAAACCGATGTAGATTGGGTTGCTTTTAAACAACACTTTTTTACTTCTATTTTAAAAACTGACACCCCTTTTACTTCATCTGAATTAATTTCTGAAGATTTAGTAAAAGATGAAGAAAGAGATACACTTTATACTAAACATTTTACATTTAAAGCTCCATTAAACATGCAGAATGGGGAGTTGAACTATGCGATGAACTGGTATTATGGACCAACCGATTATAAAATTTTTAAAAAATATGAAGGAACCGATATCGATGAAGTAGCAGATTTAGGTTGGGGTATTTTTGGATGGATTAATCGAATTATATTCATTCCCGTATTCGGATTCTTAAGTGCCTATATTTCTAATTTTGGATTGGTTATTATCTTAATGACTATAGTAGTACGAATTATTATGTCACCTGCGGTATACAAGTCGTATTTGTCTAGTGCGAAAATGAAAGTGCTTCGCCCAGAAATGCAAGCGATCAATGACAAGTACAAAGGCAAAGACAATGCCATGAAACGTCAACAAGAAACGATGGCTTTACAGCGAAAAGCTGGTGTTAGTCCGCTTTCTGGCTGTATACCCGCTCTAATACAGATGCCTGTATTCTTTGCTTTATTTCGATTTTTCCCTTCAGCTATAGAATTACGCCAAAAAGGTTTTTTATGGGCTAGTGATTTATCATCGTATGATATGGTAGCCAAACTACCTTTTAAAATTCCGTTTTATGGAGATCATATTAGTTTGTTCCCTATTCTAGCTTCTGTTGCCATTTTCTTTTATATGCGTATGAGTCAAAGTCAACAAATGAACATGCAGCAACCTACACAAGAAGGTATGCCTGACATGGGTAAAATGATGAAAATGATGATGTACTTCTCGCCTATTATGATGTTATTTTTCTTTAATAACTATGCGAGTAGTTTGAGTTTGTATTATTTTGTTTCTAACTTATTAACCATCGTTATTATGTTAGTGATTAAAAACTTTATTATTGATGAAGATAAAATTCATGCTCAAATTCAAGAAAATAAAGCCAAACCTGAGAAAAAGAAAAGTAAGTTTAGACAACGTTTAGACGATGCTATGAAACAAGCACAAGAACAACAAGCACAACAAAAAAAGAAGAAATAATAATTTTTAAAACCGAAGTTTAAACTTCGGTTTTTTTATGACTTAAACTGACTTGACTTACTCAGTTAAAAAGACTAGTTTCGTTTATTCCCGAGAATTCGGGAATAAACGAAACTTTTAAAAAATTTATAAACTACAAATTATTCTTTAGCAGGTCAACTTACAACATACAAAACAATGCAAAAAAAACACATCGATTTAAGCCATACCATAGAAAACGGATTGATAACCTATAAAGGTTTACCCGCTCCTATCATTTGTGATTATTTAAGTAGAGAAGAATCTAAAAAACATTACGAAGAAGGCACTCAATTTCAAATTGGTAAAATTGAAATGGTAACCAATACAGGTACTTATATTGATTGTCCGTTTCATCGCTATGAAAATGGTAAAGACTTGTCTGAAGTAGATTTAGAGTGCTTTGTTGATCTAGATGCAATTATTATTCGAATTCCGCATACTGAAACCATTGAAATTACTGAAAATCATTTAAAAGACTTTACCCTAAAAAATAAAGCCGTTCTCATTCAAACGGATTGGGATAAACATTGGAATACGGATGCTTATTTTGAAAACAACCCATACCTAACCAAAGGTGCTGCTGAATATTTAAAAGAAGCTGGTGCTATTTTAGTAGGTATTGATTCTCATAATATTGATGATACCAGAGGAAAAAGTAGACCTGTGCATACCATACTTTTAGGTGCAGAAATTTTAATTGTAGAACATTTATGTAATTTACAAAGTTTACCTTTAGACAGATTTACATTTAGTGCTGTACCTCCAAAATTTAAAGGAGCAGGTACTTTTCCAGTTAGGGCATTTGCAACAATTGAATAATTACACCAATGCTTTCAATACTTTAACTGTTCTATCCAATTCTTCTTTGGTAGTGTCTTTACTAAATGAAAAACGTACCGATGTTTTTTCAGCTTCACTTTCTGGTAGTATTTCATTAAGTACATGAGAGCCTTTTGCACTACCACTTTGGCAAGCACTACCACC
>JAJRPL010000275.1 GCA_024280815.1 Bacteroidota bacterium | reverse complement strand
GCCAAAATAAAATGAATAGTTTAATTGGGCTGCATAAACTTTACCTAATGTAGAATTTTTAAAATCGTGATAAATAAATGAAACTCCCCATTCAGGGTAATTATAAACTGCTAAATTTTTATTTTCAGGAGTTGATTTATGGTTCCAACTAAGTATAAACCCTTTTGGGTGGCTGATTGCCAAATGAGAAATTTTCTTTTTATGTCTGAGTATATTTCCGTTAAGATATTCTATCTGTAGAGATGAATGATTCTGATTTTGAGAAAAAGAGATTAAACTTGATAGCATGAATAATATTAAGAAAAGTTTATTCATGTTATTCTTTCATCCTAAAAATCAAAATAGTTATTAAAAAGATCTGTTTTTAAACCGATGGTAAACCAAGTAGTTGCTTTTTTATCAAAGTTTGATGTAGGCTGCGTTGGGTCAAAGTTTCTAAAAGTAAATCCGCCAAACAATTGTAAATTAGTCGTTGGGTTTACAAGATATCCAGCTGGTAAATCTGTTATAAAAATTCGGGTATTGTTACCTTGTAATAATTCTACACCAGAATTGCCTATTCTAAAATCGTTGCTTTTATAGATGTCACCACCATAATTTAACCCATAAGCATCAAAACCTTTACTGCCATAGTTTATTTTAGCACTACCAAACCATCTGTCTTTTTTATAACGAGCAATACCTACAAATTCCCAAAAATTACTGCCCCAAAGATGACTTAAAGGTTGGTTGTAATGTCCGTAATTTAACGTTGGAGTATTGTGTGAATAGGTGTAAGGTCTTGCCATATTAAATTCTCCTTGTAAGTAAAAATTATCAAGATTGAAGGCGTTATAATATTTTGCACCAATCTGTAGGCCAAATTTATTGGCCCAATAACCTGTGCCATCAAAGAATTTACCGACTGTTAATTCATCTAAAACAAATTGAGTATAGGTAGAGAAATTCTTAGAGAGTTTATATTTTGTACCCAAGCCAATAATGGCATTACCTCCATTAGAACCTCTTGAAAATTCTACAGCTCTATAAAATATTATCGGATTAAAATAATTGATATCAAAACTATTGTTGTTATCATTTTTTGTAATTGTAGCTTCAAATAAACTTACATTAAACTTTTTGGTAACATTCCAACTTAAATGATGTAATGCAACAAATTTTCTTGCACTTAATCCGTTCACATTAACTTGAGGTCTAACATCTTCTAGCCACATCCATAAATTAGTGTATTTAATTTTCCAAAAATTTGTAGTTATTTTTAAATGAGGATACGAAGTCGCAACATCAGACAGCATCATAGAACGATAACCGTCACCAATAAAATTTTTACCATGACCAAATTGAAAGTTAAAAAATTTACTAGGTGTGTAAGATAAATAAGCTTCAGCGACAGGATAATCAAAACTATTGGTTTTGAAATCTTTTGCTTTCCCTCTTCCAGGTACTAACCCAAAAGAGCTTGCTCCAGAAGGACGGTGAGTTCTTGCAAAATCATTAACATATTCTGCAAAACGACCTTGGCTTTCATAAATGGAGGCTGAAAAATTAAAACTCTTACCTAAGCCACCTTGTATTTGAACAGCTCTGGTGTTATTGTATGTATATTTCACATCAGAATTGTCTTTTCCTATTTGTAAATCAAAAACTGGATTGATAGTAAACCAATAATCATCTTTTTGAACTTTAAAAAAGTGCTCATTCCAGAGTTTTTTACCTGATTTAGAAGATTTATTTTTAAATAAGGGTAATTTTTGAGCATCTAAATCTACATTTTTTGAGGCGTCACTATATAAAAAGGGTTTAAAGCCTGTATGTGTATTTTCGTTTTGGTCAAAATAAAAACTCAAATCGTCATAGGTGCGATGTGTAAATGGAATATTTAATTCACTTTGGTGTTCAGGAAAATGACTACTAACTACAGCTTTTTGTATATCCTCTTTTGGTGTTTTTACCATTGAAGGAGGAGAAGGAATCGTATTTACGCCTACCACAGTGTTTTCTTCTGTAGCTTGTTTTTGAATAGTTTGCGGAATTTCTTGAGAGCCTATTGGGATATTAATAGGTAAACCAAACCTCATTTCAACAGGTCTGCCATTGTAAGTAGCAGGCTTCACCTTGGGTAATTGAGCAAAAATTCTTCTAGCCTCAGTTTCTAATTCTTTATAGGAAGATTTTATGTATAAAATTTCAAAATCACCAGTTTTTGTCACCACAAAAACAACATGCATGGTTCCTTTATAATTTTCATTTATCACCTTTTTAGGAGTGTTGAAATTCTCTAACACATCTTTGGTAAGGTTTTCATTAAAACACGACGCTAAAGTGGTATTGCTTGAAGCATCACAATCTTTATAAATTGGGTAAATGTCTTCTTGAGCATTGCCAAAGTTTGATGCAACTATAAAAAAGACAACAATTATTAGTTTGTTCATTCTAAGAATGTTTTGTGTTAATTTTGGCAAAGGTATTGATTTTGAAGCTTAAGCTGTTTTAGTAACTACATTATTTTTTAATTGGTAGTTCTCTTTGCTTTCATGACAAGTGGCTAAGCCGTTTTCGTCAAAATGTAAGCGATGTCCGTATTCACTTACCCACCCTATCTGTTTTGAAGGATTACCGACAACTAAGGCAAAGTTTGGAATCTCTTTGGTAACCACACTACCAGCACCAATAAGTGCATATTCACCTATACTATTTCCACAAATAATAGTGGCATTAGCCCCAATACTAGCTCCTTTTTTTATCAAAGTTTCTTTGTATTCGTCACGTCTAGTAATAGCACTTCTAGGATTGATTACATTGGTAAAAACCATTGATGGTCCAAGAAAAACATCATCTTCACAAATAACACCTGTGTATATTGACACATTGTTCTGTACTTTTACATTTCTGCCTAAAACGACATCAGGAGATACGACTACATTTTGCCCGAAGCTACAATCTTCTCCAATAGTACAGTTAGACATAATATGGCTAAAATGCCAAATTTTGGTTCCTTTACCAATACTACAATTGTCATCTACAACTGCAGTTTTATGTGCAAAATAATCTGATTTACTCATTTGTTTAATAATTGTTTTTAGTTTCACCACCATCAGCAATAGTTTTAGCAGATGAGGTGCCAATTCTTGTTACACCTAAATTGATCATTTTTTCAGCATCTTGATAGTTTTTAACACCGCCAGCAGCTTTAACTGGTAAAGGTTTAGCGTTATCAATTATCAATTGCATTGCTTCAAACGTTGCTCCGTTAGGTTTATTATCTTTTGTTTTGTAAAACCCTGTTGATGATTTTACAAATACATTTTTAGCATTTTCTTCGCCAAAATTACTAAGGATTACTTCCTTAATGATTTGAGTAATGGCAACAATTTCATCATTACTTAGAGCAGCAATTTCAATAATCCATTTTACAACTTTATGGTGATCTAAAGCTAGTTGAGTACCTTTAAATACTTCACTTTTTATAAGGTTAATTTTACCTTCTAAAAATGCAGTGTAGTTAATTACAAAATCAAGTTCATCAACATTATCATCAATAGCTTTCTGTGCTTCTTCTAGTTTTTCTTCAATACTATTTGTGCCTTCATGAAATCCAACAACTGTCCCCACGAGTACATTGCTCTTTTCTTTTGTAATGATCTCTTTTGCTAAAGAGATGTAGTTTGGTCTAATCATTACCAAAATAAAATTTTCAGTAATGGCTTCTTCAATAAGAGCAATTACATTTTGTTTCGTT
>JAJRPL010000274.1 GCA_024280815.1 Bacteroidota bacterium | reverse complement strand
GGAGCTTCCGTAAAAGATGCAAAAGGAGTAAAAAATATAGTCAATGTATTGCAAGTTGTGGGTGTTGATAATGTGCTTATTGTAATCTCTGCAATGGGTAAAATGACCAATGCATTTGAGAAAATTGTTGAAGCGTATGTTAACAATGATGAAGAGTTGTCATTCTTGATTGATAAAGTGAGTAGTTATCATCATAATATTGCAAAAGAATTGTTTATTAAAAAAGACCATCAAGTTTTTTTTGAGATAGAAAAATGTTTTATAACTCTATCAGATTTTATGATTCAAAATAAGAACAAGAATTATGATTTTATTTATGATCAAATGGTACCTTTTGCTGAATTAATTTCCACTAAAATTGTTAGTTCTTATTTAAATGATATAGGTATATTAAACACATGGATTGATGTAAGAGATTGTATTAAAACCAATAGTAATTTTAGAGAAGCTAAAGTAAATTGGGAGCTAACAGAACAAAATATTAAGACAAATATTTTAACAAAAAAATTATACATAACACAAGGTTTTATAGCTGGAGATACTTCTGGTAATACGACAACTTTAGGAAGGGAAGGTTCTGATTATTCTGCTGGTATTTTTGCGTATTGTTTAGATGCAGAAAGTTTAACTATTTGGAAAGATGTTGAAGGTGTGTTAAATGCAGACCCGAGATATTTTAAAGAAACTCAATTGCTGCAAAAAATATCATATACAGAAGCTATAGAATTAGCATTTTATGGTGCGTCAGTAATACACCCCAAAACATTACAACCTTTACAGAAAAAGGAAATTCCACTATATGTAAAATCGTTTGTAAATCCGAAAGGTGCCGGAACTACAGTAAGTAGAGGACAGCAAATTATACCTGAAACACCTTGTTTTATTATAAAGAAAAACCAAATTTTACTATCTATATCATCCTTAAATTTTTCTTTTATTGTTGAACAGAATGTCAGCGAAATATTTGACTTACTACATCAACATAAAATGAAAGTGAGTTTAATTCAAAACTCAGCCATAAGTTTTTCAGTATGTTTAGAAGATGGTTATCATAATTTTGAAAAATTATTGACACTATTAAAAAGTAAGTTTAAAATTGACTTCTTTAAAGAGGTTTCATTATATACAATCAGGCATTTTACGAATGATGCCATAAAAGAAATAGAGAATACTAATAAAGTATTGTTAAAACAGTCAACTATTGAAACTATTCAGATAGTTGTTCAATAAATTTTCTATCTTTGAAATTGTCAAAAATCAACCATGGGTCTAGTCTCTTCAAAAGAAATTTCCAGTATTATCAACTTAGAAAATTATGGTTTTTTAGGTACTTTTGTGGGTTGGATACTTTTGAAAGTTTTACGAATTTCTAGGATTAATCGATTTTATGAAAAACACAAAGACAAAAAAGATGTAGCTTTTTTAAATTCTATTTTGAATGAGTTTCAAATAGATTTTGAAATACCCGAAGAAGATTTAAAACGGATTCCTAAAGAAGGTTCTTTTATTACTGTTTCAAATCATCCTTTGGGTGGTATTGATGGTGTTTTATTGCTAAAATTACTAGTAGAAAATAGACCAGATTACAAAATTATAGCTAATTTTTGATTACATAGAATAGAGCCTTTAAAGCCTTATGTAATGCCTGTGAACCCTTTTGAGGATAGAAAAGATGCAAAATCAAGCCTTACAGGTATAAAAAATGCATTGTTGCATTTGAGAGAAGGTCATCCTTTAGGTATTTTTCCTGCTGGAGAAGTGTCAACGTATAAAGACGGAAAATTGATTATTGATAAACCTTGGGAGGAAGGAGCTGTAAAGTTAATCCACAAAGCAAAAGTACCCGTTATTCCAATTTATTTTCATGCTAAGAATAGTAAGTTGTTCTATTTTTTGTCAAAGATTAGTGATACGCTAAGAACTGCCAAATTACCATCAGAGGTACTCTCACAAAAAAGACGAGTGATTAAAGTGAGGATAGGGAAACCAATATCTGTAAAAGACCAAAATGAGTATAAAAATATTGATGATTTTCATACTTTTTTACGTAAAAAGACATACATGTTGGCAAACCCGTTTGAAGTAAAAAAACCTTTGATAAAAAAACCTTCATTAAAAATACCAAAGTCTCCAAAAAAAATAATTCCTGCCGTTTCTCCTGAAAAAATTAATAAAGAAGTTGAAAAGTTAAGAGATAATGACTCTCGATTATTAGAGAGTAAAAATTATGAAATATTTTTAGCTAGGAGTTCTAAAATTCCTAATATTTTACGTGAAATAGGGAGGCTTAGAGAAATTACTTTCCGTGAGATAGGTGAGGGCACAAACAAAGCAATTGACCTAGATAAATATGATAAATTTTATCATCATATGTTTTTATGGGATAGCCAAAAAAAAATAGTTGTAGGAGCTTATCGAATGGGTTTAGGTAAAGACATCTATAAAAAATATGGCATTGATGGCTTTTATATCAACACACTATTTAGAATTGAATCTGAACTCTATCCTATGATGAAAAAGACCATTGAAATGGGTAGAGCCTTTATTATAAAAGAATATCAATTAAAACCAATGCCCTTATTTTTATTGTGGAAAGGTATTGTTCATGTAACCTTACGATTTCCAGAGTATAAATATTTAATGGGAGGTGTAAGTATTAGCAATCAATTTTCTAACTTTTCAAAGTCGTTAATGATTGAATTTATGAAATCTCATTATTATGATCCTTATTTAGCACAATACATCCATCCAAAAAAAGAGTATAAAGTAAAATTGAATGATGCTGATAAAGATTTTGTTTTTGATGCAAGTGAAGCTGATATGACAAAGTTTGATAAAATTATTGATGAGTTAGAGCCAGGTTCTTTAAGAATGCCCGTTTTATTAAAAAAATATGTGAAGCAGAATGCAAGGTTACTTGCTTTTAATGTTGATCCTAAATTTAACGATGCCATTGATGGTTTAATGTATATAAAGATTTCTGACATACCAGAAAGTACTGTTAAACCAGTAATGGAAGAATTTCAAGCAGAATTAGAACGTAAACTTTATGAAAATGAACAATCCTAAGATTGCTGTATTTGGTGGTGGTAGTTGGGCAACAGCTATCGTAAAAATGCTAAATGAAAATTTAGATGAAATAGGCTGGTATATGCGTAGTTCTTATGCAATAGAACATATAAAACGTAATAAACACAATCCGAATTATATAAGTTCAGTTGAATTTCGTACTGAACAATTGAAGTTGACCGATGATATCAATGAAATGGTTGACTATGCCGATTATTTGATATTTGCAATTCCGTCTGCTTTTTTAAATGAAGAATTAAAGAAATTAACAAGTTCTCTTAAAGGGAAAATTATTTTTTCTGCCATTAAAGGGATAGTTCCAGAAACAGGATATATAGTTGGTAAACATTTT
>JAJRPL010000273.1 GCA_024280815.1 Bacteroidota bacterium | reverse complement strand
TCGTATTGCACATTTAATGAATCAAGGTGTTGACGCCTTTAGTATTTTAGCCTTAACTTTTACCAACAAAGCGGCTCGTGAAATGAAAACTAGAATTGCACGAATGGTAGGTGAAAGTGAAGCCAAAAATTTATGGATGGGCACTTTTCACTCTGTTTTTGCAAGAATTTTACGCTCTGAGGCGGATAAACTAGGATATCCAAAAAACTTTACGATTTACGACACACAAGATTCGGTTCGTTTACTGTCGTCTATCATTAAAGAAATGGGCTTAGAGAAGGATAGGTACAAGCCTAAGCAGGTATTGAGTCGTATTTCTTCATTTAAAAACAGCTTGATTACCGTGAAAGCCTATTATCAAACTCCAGAGTTAAAGGAAGCTGATGTAATGGCAAATCGCCCAAAGATTGGCGAGATATACCAACAATATGTTGACCGTTGTTTTAAGGCAGGAGCGATGGATTTTGATGACTTATTGTTAAGAACCAATGAATTATTGACACGTTTTCCAGATGTGTTGGCAAAATATCAAGACAGATTCCGTTATATTTTGGTCGATGAGTATCAAGATACAAATCATTCGCAATATTTAATTGTGAGAGCCTTAGCTGATAGATTTCAAAATATTTGTGTGGTAGGAGATGATTCTCAAAGTATTTATGCGTTTCGAGGAGCAAATATTCAAAACATCTTAAATTTTCAACGCGATTATGATGATGTGAAAATTTATAAATTAGAACAGAATTATCGTTCTACAAGTAATATAGTACAAGCTGCGAACAGTGTAATTGAAAAAAATAAAACCAAACTCGATAAAGAAATTTGGACAGCCAATGGTGAAGGCGAAAAAGTAAAAATAATGCGAACCTTGTCAGAAGGTGAAGAAGGGCGTTTTGTGGCGAATTCCATTTTTGATAATAAAATGAATCACCAACTCAAAAATGAAGCCTTTGCTATTTTGTACAGAACCAATGCTCAATCTAGAGCTATTGAAGATGCGTTGCGAAAAAAAGATATTGCTTATAACATATATGGTGGTTTATCCTTTTATCAACGTAAAGAAATTAAAGATGTGCTGTCTTATTTACGTTTGATTGTAAATCCGAATGATGAAGAAGCGTTGAAAAGAGTCATCAATTATCCCGCAAGGGGAATTGGGCAAACAACTATTGAACGTTTAAGTGTAGCTGCCAATCATTATAAAAAATCAATTTTTGAAATCTTAGAAAGTATAGATCAAATTGACATCAAAATAAATGGAGGTACAAAAATCAAGTTGCAAAATTTTGTAATGATGATTAAAAGCTTTCAAATTGAAGCAACTACAAAAAATGCTTTTGAAGTAGCAGAATTTGTGGTAAGACAAACGAAGGTAATTAAAGAATTAGAAAAAGATGCTGCACCAGAAGCGGTGAGTAAAGTAGAAAATGTACAAGAATTATTAAACGGACTTAAAGATTTTATAGAGGTTCAAAATGAAAAAAATGAAGATGCTTCTCTTTCATTTTTTCTTGAAGATGTAGCCTTAGCAAGTAGTATTGATAATGATAAAAATAAGGATGTTGATAGCGTTTCTTTAATGACCATTCACTTGGCAAAAGGGTTAGAGTTTCAATATGTGTATATCGTTGGTTTGGAAGAAAATTTATTTCCTTCTGCCATGAGTATGAATACAAGAAGTGAACTAGAAGAAGAACGCCGTTTGTTTTATGTAGCGTTGACTAGAGCTGAAAAGCAAGCCTATTTGTCTTATGCACATTCTAGATACCGTTGGGGAAAATTAATTGATTGTGAACCTAGTCGATTTCTAGAAGAAATTGATGATAAATTTGTCGATTTAATGACACCAAAAGTGTCACCACAAATCAATAAATTTATCAATGAAGATATTTTCGGGAGTGTGCCACAAGATAAGATACGATTTAAAAAACCTGTGACTAGAGATTTTAAGAAACTAAAAAGTAAACAAAAATCAAAACCCGAGACCATACAAATTAGTGCTCCAAAAAATTTAAAAAAAGTAGATGCTATTTCTAGCAATTTATTTGATAGTAATATCACAGTTGGTAATGTAGTAAGACACACAAAGTTTGGTAGAGGAGAGGTAATAAGTTTAGAAGGCTTAGGGTCTAACAAAAAAGCAGAAATAGCATTTGATACTGTAGGGAAAAAGAAATTATTATTACAATTTGCGAAACTTAAAATTTTAGGATAAACCTATCTATTGTAAAAAACATATATAATTAGAGTTAAAGCATTATGTTTTACGTAAATATAATTGTTTATTTGCACCTATAACAATATATTAAAAGAATATGATTGATTTTGATTTAGAATACAATTCAGGAAGAGAACATTTAATTATACCAGAATATGGTAGACATGTTCAGAAATTAGTAAACCATTGTATAAAACTTGAAACTAAAGAAGAACGCAATAAAATGGCAAATGCCATTATTGAAGTTATGGGTAATCTACAGCCACATTTAAGAGATGTTCCTGATTTTAAACATAAGTTATGGGATCAAATTTTTATCATGTCTGATTTTAATTTAGATGCAGATTCTCCACATGAGACTCATACAAAAGAAGAATTAGCTGCCAAGCCAGACAAGTTAGATTATCCTAAATCAGCTTCTAAATACAAATTTTACGGTAATAATATTCAAACCATGATTGATACTGCATTGACTTGGGAAGAGGGTGATTTAAAAGAAGCATTGGTTTACACCATTGCCAACCATATGAAAAAATGTTATTTGAATTGGAATAAAGATACTGTTGATGATGAGGTGATTTTCAAGCACTTGACAGAGCTTTCTCAAGGAAAAATAAACTTAACT
>JAJRPL010000272.1 GCA_024280815.1 Bacteroidota bacterium | reverse complement strand
TGTGGCTACTAATGACAATACTGATATTAAAGTGGTAAATGTTTGAGCCCCTGTAGTACCAGTACCCCATGATTTTTGTTTTAAGGGTTCTACATAAATGATATCATTTGATTGAATATAAAAAGCATCAGATTCAAATGCTGCTATGTCAGTTAAATCTAAAATCATTTTTTTTGTTCCGTCAAGATGCTTTCTAATAATTGTAACTCTTCTTCTATTCCCCGTAATGACAATATCTCCTGCGTTAGCAATGGCTTCTACAATATTTACTTGATTTTGAAATAACACCAACGTGCCTGGGCTTTTAACTTCACCTAATACTGTAAAACGAATACCTGCCAATTTAACAGTAATAAAAATATCTCCTGTATCTTTAAAGAATTTACCTAATTCTGTTTCAATCTTTTCTCTCACTTCTCTTTCTGTATAACCCAATACATTCAATTCACCCACATAAGGAAATCTAATTTCGCCTTGCCTATCTATGGTATACGAATTAAAATAAAAACTTCCCTCATCTACACGACCAGTTGATTGTGTACTTTGTTGTACAGATTGGTTAAATAAAGCTACCAACTCTTCATTATTTGCTTTTATTCTGATATCTACAATATCATTAACCTGCAATTTATAAGGCTCATTTAAAATTTTATACACCGTTTTCTTTGAAGAAGGTTGTCCCTGAAAATAGATGAGTTCTTTGTTAGGAATACAAGAAGTAAACAGGATACCTAAAGAAAATATAATTAAAATTTTACGTGCCATTTCAATTTTTAACTTAACTGCAAATATAATTTTAAATTATATATTAACCTTAAAATTTCTACCTATTTTTGAATCTTAATCTAACTACATGTTTTTTCAATTAAAATCATATCTCAATTTTTTACTAAAATCTACTAACACACACGGAATTCACTCTCCTTTTGTTTACAGTTTAGCTACACAATGTTTCTATGATAAAACTCCTAAAAAGTGGTATAAACAGCTACTCAACTACAGAAAATCACTATTAAATAACACTACTATTATTTCTATTGAAGATTTTGGTGCGGGGTCAAAATCACTACAATCTAATCAACGAAAAGTATTAAATATTGCTAAAAATGCTGGCATTACTAATAAAAGAGCTCAACTGCTGGGGAGACTCACTAATTATTTAAAAGCTGAACATATTTTAGAAATTGGCACTTCTGTTGGTTTGGCTACTGCAAGCTTAAGTCTTGTAAATCCTAAGAGTTCAATTATTAGCTTAGAAGGATGTAATAACACCGCAACTATTGCCAAGGATAATTTTGAAAAATTTAACTTGAAAAATATTAAAATTATTGTCGGACATTTCAATACAACTTTACCATCAGTTCTCGCTAATAACACTTTTGATCTTGTGTTTTTTGATGGAAACCATCAAAAACAGCCAACCATTGATTACTTTAAACAATGCTTATCTCATACTAATAACAATTCTGTTTTTATATTTGATGATATCTATTGGAGTAAAGGCATGTCAGAAGCTTGGTGTTATATTAAAAATCATCCTAAAGTTACTGTAAGTATTGATACTTTTTATTGGGGAATTGTATTTTTTAGAAAAGAGCAAGAAAAAGAACACTTTGTGGTTCGGGTATGATTATATTTTGATTAAACCTTAGTTTTCTTCAATTTGATTATACCGTTTAAGACCACAGTAATTAAAATCAGCAAAGCACCATAATAAAAATTTGTAGTCATTATTTCTTTTTGTTTAAAAATAATAATTGCTAAAATAATACCGTAAATAGGTTCTAAATTAATGGTAAGCATCATGGTAAACGGACTCACACTTTTCAAAACCTCTGTTGATGCAACAAATGCATACGCTGTACATACTGAAGCTAAAATTATTAAATAGAACCAATCGGTTTTTGAGAGAATAAAAAAATCTAAAGAAATTAATCCCTGAAATAATAAAATGACACCTATAAAACAAGAAGCAAATAATAGCTCATAAAAAGAAATTACAGTTGCTTTATGCTGTTTAATTAAATTGGCATTTAGAATTGAAAAACTGGCAGATAAAAAGGATGAAAATAATGCTACTCCAATTCCGACAACATATTTACTTTCGGCTTGAAATATAACAACCAATCCAACAATAGCTAACAAAGAAAACAACAATTCATAACCAATTATTTTCTTTTTAAATAATAGCCACTGAATTAAGGTTGTAAACAATGCTCCAGTTGACATGGCAGCCAAGGTGATAGATACGTTTGCTATTTTAATCGCATAAAAAAAAGTGATCCAATGTATGGCAATTAAAACACCTCCAAATAAAAATCGCACTAATTCTTTAACTGTTTTTTTTAAACTAACTTGGGTAATCAACAGGTATATTAGCAATAAAACAACAGCTATTGTCACCCTATACCAAACTAGCGGAATTGCTTCAATACTTATTAAAGCTCCAAGAATTGCTGTAAAACCCCAAATAAATATAATAAAATGTAGGTGTATATAATTCTTTGTTTTAACGTTTGGCATTATAATAAAGATAAATTGCTGTTATCCCAAATAGAATATTTGGTACCCAAACCATAAATAACGGATTGTAGGTAGCTGCTGCTCCTAATACTTCTGTTATTTTCATAAAAAACACATACATAAACATCAGA
>JAJRPL010000271.1 GCA_024280815.1 Bacteroidota bacterium | reverse complement strand
TTCTTCTAATAAATGATCAATAAATAAAATACCATTTAAATGATCTATTTCATGTTGAAAAATTACAGAGACAAAATCTTCTACTTTTTCAGAATGATGTGTTCCGTTAAGTTTGTCGTATTCTATTCTAATTTCATACGATCTGTCTAAAGTTACAGCACGCTTATTGGGTATTGATAAACATCCTTCAGGGCAGGGTCTTTTCTGTTTTGAATAGTACTTTATTACAGGGTTTAAATATACCTCAAAAGGTTCATTGTCTTTGTCTAACCGCTGTACCACAATAATATTTTTAAGAATCCCTACTTGTGGGGCTGCAATACCCACACCTAAAGAGGAGCTATCTCTAACCGTTGTAATCAACCTTTTAGCAAAGGTTTGTGAAATTTTGTTTTTAGGGTTAGGTTTTATATAGCTGCTTTTTTCTCTTAATAAAATTGAATCTTTTTTGTTAGTGATTAGATAGACTCGCATTGGTTTTGAGACATCTTTACTGGTAATAACTTGCTTTTGATATTTTGTAAAATTTGTACTGCCACAAGAGGTTAAGCTAATGATAAGAATTAAGTAAAGGAATGTTTTCATTGTAGTATTAATTTTGTAGTAACTGTATAAAACAAATATAGTAAACTTATGATTAACTTATGATTTTCTGTAACTTTGCCGCAAACAATTTCAATTAATGTTAATAATTCAGTTTGAATAATTTTACAAGAAGGAGAAAATTGTATCGAGAATTTTTAGACCTACTAGGTATTTAAAACCTAGTAGGTCTGTGAATTGCTTTAGCTCAATGTTTTTTATTGTTTTGATTCGCTGAATCTCATTCCTCGATTTCAATCCCGATGCTTCGGGAGTATTTTTACTTAGCATTCGCAGTCAATCATTTATAAATATGGCATTTGACCCGTTGTGAATTGCTTTCAATCCCGATGTGTCGGGAGTATTTTTACTTAGCATTCGCAGTTTTTATTCCTAACGACGTTGTGGCTGTGGCGTTGTGAATTGCTTTCAATCCCAATGTGTCGGGAGTATTTTTACTTAGCATTCGCAGTAATGCATCAAAAAGCCCTTGCCCTTGACTAGTTGTGAATTGCTTTCAAAATTGTATTTTTACTTAGCATTCGCAGTACGGATCAAATGGGTGGAGATGATTGGGAGTTGTGAATTGCTTTCAAAATTGTATTTTTACTTAGCATTCGCAGTTATATGGCATTAATGGGGCAGCCGTCGCCAGTTGTGAATTGCTTTCAAAATTGTATTTTTACTTAGCATTCGCAGTACATGGAATTGAAAGCGTAATGCTAAATCCGTTGTGAATTGCTTTCAAAATTGTATTTTTACTTAGCATTCGCAGTTTTACTGGTAGTTTCTTTAAAGTAACTGGGTTGTGAATTGCTTTCAAAATTGTATTTTTACTTAGCATTCGCAGTATACCAAGTCTTAAAAATTTGATATACTGCGAGTTAAGTAAGGTTTTAGAATTCTAAAAACAGATTGGTTATTAAAGCATCTCTAAGTATTGAGTAGTTTTTTTTAATCCTAGATAATAAGACCTACTAGGTTTCCAAAACCTAGTAGGTCTTATTTTATTCTAAAATAATTCTAATTGTTGACTAGGTTTTTCTAATTCTGTTGGTTTCTGACCATAAAAAAGCTCCATCATTCCAAATTGCTTATCGGTTACTTGCATAACCCCAACCTTACCATGTTCAGGTAAACTTCTCTTCACACGTTTTATATGTACTTCCATATTTTCTCTACTAGCACAAAACCGCATATAAATAGAAAACTGAAACATGGTAAAACCATCATCTAATAAATCCTTTCTAAAATGAGATGCTGCTTTTCTGTCTTTTTTTGTTTCTGTTGGTAAATCGAAAAATACTAGAACCCACATACTTCTATATTGATTTAATCTTGAAAAATGATTATGTTTCATTTAATTATTTGTTCAGACCTCCTAGGTTTTCCTCCTTCGATGCATCTTTGGCGGACAAGTAAAAACATAGTAGGTCTTATTGATAAACAGGATATAATATTTTTCTACTTACTCCAGCAAAACATTCGTATAATGAATTGGTTGTTCTACTCATAGCCACCATTAAAGGGCTTTGTTTACCGACAAGCATTACATTCATAGCTGGTAAATGCAGTAAACTCATTTTTAATGAGGTGGTCATTTCATCATAAGGTTCACCAGAATGTACAATATCATTAACCAATACATCAACATAAACTCTATAAGGTTCCATAATATCATCTGCCAAACAAAAAGCATTGTATTTATTATGATGGAAAATACCAACAGAAGGTAGCATACCTGAACTTACCAAAGCTCTAGCTGTAATGCCTCTTAAAATGGCATAACCGTAATTTAATAATTGATTTGGAGCATCACCCTTTTGTTGCCTAGTAAACCCTTTTAATTTAAAAATAGTATGCCAATAATAGACAGCAGCTCTGCTTTCATGATTTTCAATATCACCACTCTTCACTTCATTCGCCCACTTGTACATTTTACGTGCAGGAATATTTCGCTCTTCTAAAAAATTAGCTTGGTTAGTTATTTTGGCACTAATGGTTTGTTGCCATAAATTTTTCTGTAAAGGAATACTTGCTTCTAATTGATGTCTGATGCGTTCGGTTTGCTCACTATGCCCAACTAGCGGTTGTAATAAACTTATAGGTAAATGAAAATTATCACAATTAACAATAGCAGCTTTATTTTGTATGAGTTTTGTAAGTAATACCAATTTAAATTTATAATGTCGTATAGAATGCATTTAAATAATGTTTGTTTCCTGTTATAGATTTAATCAACGATTTGTCCATTTGATTTACCATTTGATGTAACCACTTTTTTAAACTTTCCATATTTTCGAA
>JAJRPL010000270.1 GCA_024280815.1 Bacteroidota bacterium | reverse complement strand
TAATTATGAAACTTATGTTCAATATGATGATTATGGAGCAATTATACAAATAGAAAATACTCCTATTTACTATGATTATTATGGTAGAATTACAAGAATAGGTCATGTAAACATCAGCTATCGCTCAAATCGATTAGCATACATTGGAGGTTTGCATGTCTACTATAACCGTAGAGGGGTTTATTCTCATTATACTGGCTACATCAATACTTTTAACATGCATTATGATGTTTTTCATCCTTACCATAACTTTTTTGTAAGACCATATTATGCTGAATGTATTGTAAGCTACAGACCTTACAGACGTTATTATACTCCTAGTAGATATAGATATAACGATTATAGACGTAACTATCATAGTTATTACAAACCTAATAGAAGCTATAAAAGCATTCGTTCAAGAGTGGCAAGTTCTAGGTCTAATAAGCAATACTCTAGACGTTCTTCAGTAAGCAGAAATGTTGCTAGAACTTCACAAAGTAGAAGATCTAATTCAATTACAAGACGTTCTGATAAAACAATTAGAAACTCAGGTATTAAAAGAGAAAATACAAAAACGAGACGTCCAGGTGTTTCAACTAGAAATAACACAAAACGTAATGTTCAGACAAAACGTTCTAACACTAACAACCGTGTTATTAAAGATTCTGGTATAAGAAGACAAGGTTCTGATAGAAACAATAGTTCTGTAACTAAAAGAACTAGCACTAGAAGAGGTACAAAGACGATTCAACGTGGTAGTGATAACGCTAGACGTTCTACATCAAATAGAACACCTAGAAACACAAATGTGAGAAGACAGGTTACAAAACAACCTAGTCAATCACAGAGAAGAACAGTTGAACGTAATAGTACATCAACAAGAAGTATACAAAAACGTTCACCACAAGTAAGAACACAAACTAGAAATACACCTAAAAGAAATGTTTCTAGTAGAAATAACTCATCTAGAACAAGAAGAGCTAATACAAATACTTCAAGAAGCAGAACAGCTACGAGAAGAAGATAATAGAAAAAGGGAAAGCAGATGCTGAAAAAAGGTCTTACGTTGCTATACGTAAGACCTTTTTATCTTTTAAATTTATCCTTAAATAAAAACATCAATATTATAGGTACTGCAAGTATACCTACTAAAAATAAATTTGTAGTAAATAGCAAAGGAAACAATGCCAAAGTCAATACATAACCACCAATGGCACCACCAATATGTGCACTATGACCAATGTTACCCAATTGTGCTTTCATACCGTACATTGAATACAATAAATAACCAACACCAAAAATATAGCCTGGAATAGGGATAGGAATAAATATAAACCCTACTCTCATACCAGGGTTTAACAGTATTGCTGCATATAAAACTCCCATAACTGCACCAGAAGCCCCAACAGCACTATAGTGTGATTCCTTTTTATGAAAACTTAATGCCAATGTACTACCCGCTAACAAACTTCCTAAATAAATTATTAAAAATTTTAATACCCCAACTTGGGCTATAACCGAATCAGCAAACATATACAAAGTAAACATATTAAAAAACAGATGCATTTGGTCTACATGTAGAAACCCTGAAGAAAACATACGTAGTTTTTCTCCTCTTAAAATTGGGCCAATTTGAAACTTATATTGTTCAAAAAATAAGCGATCAGAAAACCCTTTTAAAGATACTAATACGTTTACTACGATAATTCCGATGACTGCTGGACTCATTTATTATATTTTTTTTCAAAGATAAAATTAATATACCGATATTTACCAAAATATTTTGAATGCATTTCATAGCTTACCTACTAACCTACCCTGTAATATGGTTATTTTCTATTTTACCTTTCAGGGTATTGTATGTTATATCTGATGGCTTTTACTATCTAATCTATTATATTATAGGCTATCGTAAAAAAATAGTTTCTTCTAATTTAAAACTTGCTTTTCCTCAAAAGTCTGATCAAGAAATTAAAGTCATTTCTAAAAAGTTTTACCGACACTTTGTTGATGTATTTGTAGAAATGATAAAAGCTTTTACTATTTCTGAAAAAGAAATAATTAAACGTTACAAATTCACAAATATTGAAGTCCTAAAAGAATTTGAATCTAAAAATAAAAGTGTGCTAATTTTAGGTTCACATTATGCAAACTGGGAATGGATTTTCTGTTTAAATTTACACGTAAAATCAAATGGATATGCAGTTTTTAAAAAATTACAGAACAGCTATTTTGATAAAAAAATAAGAGAAACTAGAGGACGATTCAATACCACTTTAGTCTCTACAAAAGAAATTTTTAAACGTATTGATAATAATTCTAAAAATAACACCCAATCTATATATGGATTTTTAGGTGATCAATCACCTAAAAAAGGTAAAGCACATCATTGGGGTTTGTTCTTAGGTGTGCATACACCTATTATTACAGGTTCAGAAATGTTGGCTAAAAAGTATAACTTACCTGTTATTTCTTTTCGTACAAAAAAAATAAAACGAGGGTATTATGAAACTACTTTTAAAGTTTTAGCAGAAAATCCTACAGACTTTAAAGATTATGATATCTCTGAC
>JAJRPL010000269.1 GCA_024280815.1 Bacteroidota bacterium | reverse complement strand
CTACCATCTTTTAATAAGGCAAAATCTATATCAGAGGAATTTGATCTAATAATTAAGTCTGTTCTCACTCTGTATATGTTTTGTATCTACATTGTATAATGCAGATTGATTAAAAAATTTGTTTACAGGCTATGTAAACCCAACGAAATTTGCATCTGCAAATTTCTATTTCAAAGAACAATTTCTAGCTTTAAAAGAAGAAATAGCTTATACTATTTCTTCTTTTTGTGTCTATTTGGTCGACTTCGTTTTTTACTCTTATGAGTAGATATCTTACTGCGTTTTCTTTTTTTACCACTTGGCATAATCTATATCTATTTTATTTATGAATAATTTATTTTACAGCAACATTCCTCTTAACACTTTCAACAAAAACTTTTGCTGGTTTAAATGCTGGAATATTATGTGCTGGTATTTTAATTGTCGTGTTTTTCGAAATATTTCTTCCTGTTTTTTCAGCTCTTTTTTTAATTATAAAACTTCCGAAACCTCTTAAATAAACATTCTCATCACTCTCTAATGAACTCTTCACTTCTTTCATAAAGTCTTCTACTACTCTCAACACATCAGCTTTCTCAATTCCTGATTTTTCTGAAATAGTAGCTACAATTTCTGCTTTTGTCATTCTTAGTTAATTTTAATATTATTATCTATGTATTTTAGGCTGGCAAATATAAAACAATTAATCAATTTAACCAGCTAATTCATTAAAATTTAACGAGATAAAAGCTGTATCATTGCATCCACAATTAAAACTATGTCTTTTTCTAAACAATTAATTTACTGGTATTTACAAAATAAACGTGATTTACCTTGGCGAAAAACCACCAATCCTTATTATATATGGCTATCAGAAATCATATTACAACAAACCAGAGTAAATCAAGGATTAGCCTATTACAAAAAATTCATCAAAACCTTTCCGACAATTTACGATTTAGCCAAAGCAGATCAAGACACAGTACTTAAGCTATGGCAAGGTTTAGGTTATTACTCAAGAGCTAGAAATCTTCATTTTTCAGCAAAACATATTGCAAATCAATTAAATGGAGATTTTCCTAGCACTTACAAAGATTTATTAAAACTAAAAGGTGTAGGTGATTACACCGCATCCGCCATTGCATCCATTTGTTTTAACGACCCTACTGCCGTTGTAGATGGGAATGTATATCGTGTATTATCTCGTTATTTTGGAATTAAAACACCCATCAATAGCACAAAAGGAATTAAAGAATTCAAACAATTAGCTCAAGAGTTAATTGACACTAAAAATCCTGCCACTTTCAATCAGGCAATAATGGAATTTGGAGCCATACAGTGCAAACCCCAAAACCCAGACTGTGATAATTGTCCTTTAAACACTAGCTGTGTGGCTTTGCAAAAAAAAATAATAAAAATTCTTCCTGTAAAGGATAAAAAAGGTATTATCAAAAAAAGATATTTTAATTATTTGGTCATTACAAGTCCAAAAAACAAAATTGCATTAAAACAACGTAAACTTAATGATATATGGAAAGGTTTGTATGAATTTCCTCTGATTGAAACTTTAAACGAAATAGACCTTGAGTATTTACTTAAAACAGATGAGTACAATCAAATTATCAATGAGGATAAGGCTGTTATTTCTCTTTATAATACTAATTCTATTGTACATAAATTATCACATCAACATATTTATTGTAAATTTTGGATAGTAAATACAGGGCAAGAAGTAGCAAATAGTATCTTATTATACGATTTAGAGAAACATCCTGTACCCGTATTAATCCATAATTTTATAGAAAAAAATCAAGATGTTTTATTGGGTTAGAGTCACTCTCTTGATATCAACCAAATTTCACAAACAATTAGTATGATTTTTTTTATTCCAAAGCCTAAAATTTTCATTATATTTGACCTTTAATTCACATTAATTATGGCAGGCACACTCAACAAGGTAATGTTAATTGGACATTTAGGCGATGAAGTAAAGATGCATTTTTTTGATGGCGGAAATTCTATTGGTAGATTTCCTATTGCTACTAATGAAACCTATACCAATCGTCAAACTAATGAGAGAGTTACCACTACCGAATGGCATAATGTTGTCGTGAGAAATAAATTGGCTGAAATTTGCGAAAAATATTTGAGTAAAGGCGACAAAGTCTATGTAGAAGGACGTATAAAAACACGTCAGTGGGACGATAATAATGGTAATAAAAGATATACTACTGAAATTCATGCAACTGAAATGACTTTCTTAACAACTAGAAAAGAATTAGACAAGAGCCAGTCAAAAAATAATGTACCTAAAGCAGATAGCTCTTCAAAACCTGTTAGTGAAGAAATAGCTGATAAAAATGATGATTTACCCTTTTAAGAACAATTTTTTTAAATTAAACAGCAAATAATTGGATCCTGAACCCTTGAGTTTATTTTTATTTACTACCATTAATTGGTCTTTCACGATCGGATTACTGTCTCTTTTTGTTTTACTTTTAATTTCAGCAATGATTTCTGGGTCTGAAGTTGCATTTTTCTCTTTGTCAAAAAGCACATTAGACCAAGCTAGCCAATCAAACAAAACAGCATTGGTAGTTCAGCAATTAGAACGTCCAAAAAAAATATTAGCGACCATATTAATCATCAACAATTTTATCAATATTTTAATCGTTTTGTTATTCGCTTACTTAGGTGAATTCTTTTTTAGTGGTATTTCTTCAACCGCCTTACGTTTTACATTAGAAGTCGTTTTAGTTACCTTTTTAATTTTACTTTTTGGAGAGGTTTTACCTAAAGTTTACGCAAATAGAAATGCTTTGAAATTCGCTTCATTAATGGTGGTTCCAATAAAAATTTTAAATGTAATTCTTTCTCCACTAAGCATTCCGTTACTAAATTTAACCAGCATTGTAGAAAAGAGATTAGGTAAAAAGAATTCAGATTTCTCTGTAAAAACTTTATCTCAGGCGTTAGAACTAACCTCTGAAGAGAATACAACTCAGCAAGAACAAAAAATACTAGAAGGCATTGTTACGTTTGGCAATACAGAAACGGTACATGTAATGTGTCCAAGAACTGATGTTTTTGCCATACCTGATAGCGATGAATTCTCAACTGTTGTAAAAAAAATTATTAAAAACGGACATTCAAGAATACCTGTTTACAACGAGAGTATTGATACTATTATAGGT
>JAJRPL010000268.1 GCA_024280815.1 Bacteroidota bacterium | reverse complement strand
TACAAATATACAAAATATTTACATTTATTTGTAACTTGCCAAAAAATTACTTTGTAATGAAAAAAATAATTTTACTCTTATTTTTTGTTGGATTATATGCCTGCAACACAACAGATGATAACAATCCTGTTTTACCAGACGTTGCTGTAAACACTACCGTCTTTTTAAACAACCCTACAAATAACGATCTTTTATTTGTTGGAGGTACTGTTGAAGTTAATGGCGGTATAAAAGGGATTGTCGTTTATAGAAGCACTAATGATATGTTTTTTGCTTATGACTTGGCTTGTCCGCATTTAGCTGTAAATGAATGTACAAAAATGACAGTTGATGGTTTATTTATGGTTTGTACTTGCGACAATTCTAAATTTGCATTGGCTCTTGGCGGAGCTCCTCAAAGTGACACTCCTTATCCTGCAAAACAATACAGAGTAGTTAAAAATGGCTACTCATTACTAATTACAAACTTTTAATGAATAATTACTTTTCTTCCGATTTTAAATTAGGTATCCTTGGTGGAGGTCAACTCGGCAAAATGTTATTGACCGAAACTCAAAAATTTGACATTTACACTTGTGTGTTAGAGACTTCAAAAGATGCTCCATGTGCAAATATTTGCGATGAATTTCACATCGGTAGTTTATTAGATTTTGATACCGTTTATCAATTTGGGAAAAAAGTAAACACCCTAACTTTCGAAATTGAAAATGTAAATGTTGATGCCTTAGAGCAGTTAGAAAAAGAAGGTGTACATGTATATCCTTCTTCAAAAACACTAAGAACTATCCAAAACAAAGCCATTCAAAAAGCTTTTTATGTAAAACATAATATTCCGACTGCTGAATTTTCTCGTTTCGCTAAAGCGGATGAAATTATCAATACAAATTTAAGTTATCCTTTTGTTTGGAAAAGTGCACTATTTGGTTATGATGGTACAGGTGTGAAAATTGTAAAATCATCGGATGATTTAAAAAGCTTACCTAATGTTGAATGTATTGTCGAAAAACTAATTCCGTTTAAAAATGAATTAGCAGTAATTGTTGCTAGAAATATTGATGGTGATATAAAAACCTATCCAGTCGTTGAAATGGAGTTTCACCCAGAAGCCAATCAAGTAGAGTATGTTATTTGTCCTGCTCGAATTTCAGAAGAAATTGCAGAAAAAGCTACTAAAGTTGCTTTAAAAGTATCTCAAGCCTTTCAGCATGTTGGTTTATTAGCAGTAGAATTATTTTTAACTAAAGATGATGAAATATTAGTCAATGAAGTTGCTCCTAGACCTCATAATAGTGGTCATTATAGTATTGAAGCTTCATACACCAATCAGTTTGAACAGCACATTAGAGCCATTTTAAACTTGCCTTTGGGCGACACTTCAAGTAAAGTAGGTGGTGTAATGGTAAATTTAGTTGGTGAAGAAGGATATTCAGGTAATGTGGTTTATAAAAACATGGATACTATCCTTAAAATGGATGGCGTTACGCCTCATATTTACGGTAAAAAATTAACGAGACCTTTCCGTAACATGGGTCATGTAACTATGGTACATGAAGATCTAAATACAGCTAGAGAGATTGCGGAAAAAGTAAAAAGTACCATTAAAGTAATAAGCAATTCTTAATATGATTTTTCAAGGTGTATTACAGAAAATGATAACTGAAATTGGTTCTCCTGTTCAGTATTATTTACAGTTAGAAAATGATTTCATTAATATCAATCAAGCTCTCAACAAAACCTTAGAAATTACATTTTTAAAACATGAGTGTCTTCATTGTCATTTAGACAAACCTATTTACAGGCAAGGTTATTGTAAAAGTTGTTTTTTTGAAATTCCTCAGGCAGCCGATTGGATTATCCGCCCTGAATTAAGCACAGCTCATTTAGATAAAGAAGATAGAGATTTGGGGTATGAAAAAAGGATGCAATTGCAACCACATATTGTCTATTTGGCAAACTCTAGCAATTTAAAAGTAGGTGTTACTAGAAAAGATCAAATCCCAACACGATGGATAGATCAAGGTGCTCACGAAGCCATCGCTATTGTTGAAGTGCCTAACAGGTATTTGGCTGGTATTACCGAAGTTGCACTAAAAGAATATGTGGCAGACAAAACTAATTGGCGTAAAATGTTAACCAACACTATTGAAGATGTTGATTTACTTGCTGAAAAAGAAAAGCTTTCTATACACATACCAGGAGAAGTAACACCTTATTATTTAGAAAATAATACAAAAGAAACACATATTGAGTTTCCTGTATTAGGATACCCTAAAAAAGTAAAGAGTTTAAACCTTAGTAAAATTCCGAACTATACTGGTGTATTAAAAGGCATTAAAGGACAATATCTTATTTTTGAAGATGATACCGTTTTTAATGTAAGGAGTAATGAAGGCTATTATGTGAGTTTTGAAATTAAATAATCATCTTTTTCTAATCATCTAAAACTATTTCCTCTCCAAGTTCAAGTTTAAAATAGTTTCTAAAAGTATAAACCACTACATATAAAATTGGTGTATCAAGCAAAGCAATTAAAACTTTAAATAAAAAACCGCCAATTAGCAATCCTCCAAATTTATTCCATTCAATCACACCAAAAGAACACAATAATAATAATACCGAAAAAGTGTCTAAAAACTGTGAGGTAATTGTAGAAAAATTGTTTCGTAACCATAAATGTTTTCCTTTAGTTAACTTTTTCCAAAAATGATAAATCTTAATATCAACAAATTGTGCCAACAGATAAGCTATCATAGATGAAAAGACAGCTACAGAAGAAAATCCAAATACTTTTGTAAATAAAGTATCCTTTATTGGTGACCAAGAAGTAGCAGGTACTGCATTTGCCAACAAAATAATTAATAATGAAAAGAAAGAAGCAAAAATACCCATCACCACCACTTGATTGGCCTTTTTCTTTCCATATATTTCTGATATTAAATCAGTTACTAGAAACGTAATTGGATAAGGTAAAATACCTACTGAAATTTCAAAAGTATAAATTCCGAAAAAATTCCAATAAAAAAATTTCTGGAAAATCAAATTAGAAACCACCAATGAAGTTATAAATAATGCTGCTAACACCAAATATATTTTATACGCCAATTTTTTTTTTGATGCTTCCACTTATGCTAAGTTAGAGATTTTTTTATGAATAAATTAATGTAAATATCCCTCAACAATGGTAAATGTAATAAAAAAAGAGAACTCGTACATTTATTGTACAAATTCTCTTTTTCATAACAATTTAGTTCTTGAATTTTGTTTTTAAAATTT
>JAJRPL010000267.1 GCA_024280815.1 Bacteroidota bacterium | reverse complement strand
ATTGTGATATTTCTTCTAGCGTTAGAGTTTTATAATTAAAATTGTTAGTTCCCTGATTTGTTTCAATAAGTTCTACTTCTTCCTCTTTCTCACAATTCCACAACAATATAGATACCCCTATCAGAAGTACAAAGATTCTTACATAATTTTTGAGTTGATTTTTCATAAGTGTTTAAGTTTTAAAATTAGTAAAAATTCACTAAAATAGGAAAGAAAAAAGGTGTTGATTAAAAGAAAATCTTCATATTTCCATGTTTAGCTGTTGCTAATATAGGAAAATAAATTCAAAATGACAAATTTGTCATTATATTTTTATTAAGATTTTTGAATTTGTGTCAAGTTTATGGCACAAAGTAAAGATGATATCTTATTAAAAAAAATTGCTCTTTGTATTAAACAAATAAGAGAAGATACCGCTATAACTCTAGATGATTTTTATGTAGATACTGGTATTCATTTGGCACGAATAGAACAGGGTAAAACCAATGTATCAATCTTAACACTTTCAAGTATTTGTACTTATTTTAATATTAGTTTAAAAGATTTTTTCGGTTTAATTGAAGAAATAAACTGACCATATATTCTTCTTTTCAACTAAAAAAATCCTCATTGAATTTAATGAGGATTTTAGTTATCATTCTTTCATTACTAAAATTATCGTTTAACTAATGATTTTTGTTTTTTTGTTTTTAATTCTTCTAATACATTTAACGCTTCTTCAACATAAATATCTTTACTTAAGTTTTCATGCCAAACCTCTCTTTTTTGAGCAAGAATAGAATCAGATTTTATCAAAGGTAATTCATAGTTGGGTGACTCAAAACTTAACTTATTTTCATATTCATATATTAGTTTAAATTCATCTGCTTCTTTTTCTCTTTCATTTAGGTCTTGTTTATATTTTTTATAATTTAAAAATATTTTTGTATCATCTTGTCCTTCTTTTAACCATTTCGCGTTTTTGTCAATCAATGTAAACTGGTCGTTTGCTGCAATTCTTTTTTTACTGTTTTTTACAACTTGTTGAAAATTTTCATAACCATCCCAACGGTTATATGTTGCACTTTCAATTTTATCCCATGCCAATGGATTTTCTTCATCACGCTCACCAATTTCCATATAAGAATATCTATCTGGTAGAGCAATATCAGACATTACACCTTTCAATTGTGTTGACCCTCCGTTAATTCTATAAAACTTCTGAATGGTCATTTTTAAAGCACCTAAATCTTTAGAATATTTGTAATAATTGTTAAGTGGTAATAAATTTTGAACCGTACCTTTACCAAAAGTTTGTTTACTGCCAATAATTACAGCTCTATTATAATCTTGCATAGCCGCTGCAAAAATTTCTGAAGCCGATGCTGATAATTCATTCACTAAAATTACCAAAGGTTTACTCCATTGAATATTAAAATCTTTATCTGAACGTACTTTTGGGACACCGTCTTTATATCTTACCTGAACCACAGGGCCTTCTTTAATAAATAAACCTGCTATATCAATAGCAGTTTCTAATGATCCACCTCCATTATTACGTAAATCAATAATTAACCCTTCAACATTCTCTTGGTTTAGCCTTTCTATTTCACGAGCCATGTCAGTAGCTGAATTTCTAAAGTTTTTTTCACTAAAATCAATATAAAATTTAGGAAGATTAATCAACCCAAATTTTCTATTATCTTTAGTAACTATACTTGTTTTAGCAAAGGTTTCTTCCAATTCAACAACATCTCTTATAATAGAAATTACTTGTATCGTTCCGTCTATTTTTTTTAAGGTTAGTTTTACTTCACTTCCTTTTTTACCTTTAATAAATTCAATTGCATCGTCTAAACGCATCCCTACAATATCTAAAGGTTCTCCATCTCCTTGAGCTACTTTTAGAATAAGATCTCCAACCTCTAATTCCCCTGATCTCCATGCTGGTCCACCAGAAATAAGCTCAGCAACTTTAGTGTATTCGCCTTTTTTTTGCAATCGAGCTCCTATTCCTTCTATTTTGCCTGCCATATCAATATCAAATCTCTTTTTTACTCTAGGAGCAAAATAAGAAGTATGCGGATCAAATTCTTGAGAAATGCTATTGATATAAACTGAAAACAAATCTTCATCATCAAGCTCATCTTTAAAATCAAAAAATTCTTCCATACTTTTCAATGTTGCCTCTCTTGCTTCAATCTCTAACGTTGCAAAAGTTTTCTTTTTATAGTTAGCATCATTCTTTAGTTTATCTTCTTCAGCCTCTAATTTAGAGTGTAAACGAGATAATGTTGATAGTTTTAGTTGTTTTTGCCAGTTGATAATTAATTCAACCTCATTTTTTGGAAAATCTTTTTTAATGTATTCTACATCATAAACTTCATCTTTAGTAAAATCAAAAGGATATTTTAAAATTTCTTTATAAAAACCTTTAGCTTCTTGTAAACGTTGTAAGTATTTTTTAGAAACGGTTCTATAAAAATTTAGTTTTTCAGCTTTAATTTCATCATCAATTTTATCTTTATAAACTTCAAAACTGTTAATATCTTCTTGTGTGAAAAAACGTTTTGCTGGGTCAAGTCCCTCAATAAAATCAGTAAAAATGGCTTCTGAAAATTCATCATTTATTTCTTGAGGCTGATAATGCCCTTGAGTTAATGCATATTTTACCAGTCCTAACAATATTTTATCTTTTTCTGGGTCAACTTTTTTTCTAATGTTAAAACTTAGTAACACCACTGCCAATAAAATTATTGGAAGTATAATCTTGTAATTTGATTTCATAAATTTTATCGTTTTCTTCATTTAATTCAACTATCAAGCACTAAAATAGTGCCAATTATTTACTTTTTACAGGTTTTAACACTTTTTTTGCAATT
>JAJRPL010000266.1 GCA_024280815.1 Bacteroidota bacterium | reverse complement strand
TTCATTAGAAAGCAGTGTTTTTTCTAGCTTATCCAAAAATATGCTTTCTTTTGGCTGATTTTTCAAGCCTTCATAACTTTGTATTAACAACTTATTAACCGTATGATATGTAACAAAGAGATTATCTCCATTCTCAAAATTGATATTGATTTTTGTTGTTTTTTTAGCATTATTTCTATACGATGTAAAACCATACAGAAACACCACAAAACACAGTAATAACAACCCTTTTAAAAATGGAATGTACTTTTTCATAAGCCCTTTATTCTTTGAATATTCTCCAAAAAAGAAAAACCACCAAACACCTGTTTATATCTTTTATTCATCATTATTATCACTCTTATTTAACTATTAATAGTTAATAATTCATTTTTAACTTCGTTTATTAGCACTCCAATATTGCCTGCACCAATCATCACTATAATTTTAGCTTCTGATGCTTTTATATTTTTAATTACATGCTCTTTTGATGATATTTGTTTTTTCTTTAAGTCTATTTTACCTAACAACCATTCTGAAGTTACTCCTTCAATAGGTTTTTCTCTAGCTGGATAGATATCTAATAAAATTAATTCATCAAATTTTGACAAACTACTAGCAAAGTCATCAATAAAATCTCTTGTTCTACTATATAGATGCGGCTGAAAAATTGCCAATACTTTCTCTTTTGGATACAATTCATTTACAGCATTTGCTACAGCATTAATTTCGGTTGGATGATGTGCATAATCATCAATCAACACCAAATCATTCGTTTTAATTTTATAGGTAAACCTACGCTGTACACCTTTAAAATTTAATAAAGCCTTGGCAATGGTAGCTAACGGAACTCCGTAACTATTCGCCATTGCCAAAGCCACCACAGTATTTAGCACATTATGTCTTCCTGGTAGGTTTAATTCAATATTTTTATAGGTTTCTGATGGAGTTTTTACATCAAAAATGTACGTTCCGTTTTCTATTCTAATGTTTTGAGCTTCATAATCAGAACCATCTTCAATACCATAGGTAATCCCTTTTATAGGCAATCCATTTCTAATGAATAGCTGATCAGAAACTTTATTAGAAAACTCAACAAACGATTCTATCAAAGCATCTTCTTCTCCATAAATATCTAAATGGTCGGCATCCATAGAAGTGATACACGCCATATTTGGTGATAATTGTAAAAACGACCTATCAAACTCATCAGCTTCTACCACACTAATTTCATCTCCGCCAAGGATTAAATTTGAATTGTAATTCTCTGCTATCCCTCCTAAAAAAGAAGTTGCATTTACACCTGCTTCATGTAAAATATGTCCTAAAATAGTAGAAGTGGTTGTTTTACCATGTGTACCAGCAACTGCAAAACAAAATGTGTTTTTGGTAATGGCACCTAGAATTTCTGAACGCTTGTAAATGGTATATCCTTGATCTTTAAAATAATTATATTCTTTATGATCTTTGGGAATTGCTGGGGTATAAACAATTAATGTTTTTTCTTTATCAAATACCCGTTTCGGAATTGCATCAATATCATCTTCAAAATGCACAACAACACCTAAAGACTCTAACGCTTTTGTAACAGGCGAAGGTGTTTTATCATAACCAGATACATAGAAGTTATTGGCTTGAAAATATCTTGCTAAAGCACTCATACCAATACCACCTATTCCGATAAAATAAATATTATCCCATCCCAAACCCTTCCCTAAAGGAAGGTCTTCTTGTTTTTCACTTCTATGTTGTTTTTTATTGTTCATTTTTTTATTTTAACAAATCCCTAACTCTTCTTTTATGACGCTTTGGAAGGAATTCAAAAACTATTTTAGTATTCATTTTTTTTAGTTACTTCCCTCTGGGAAGACGAAAGATGGGCTAATTTTTCAACCTCATCAGCAATATGTTCCGTTGCTTTTGACAACGCCAATTGCTTTATATTTTCACTTAACTGCACTTGCTTTTGTTCATTACGTAACAAGCTTTCAAAAACCAATTGAAAGCTATCCAATTCACTTTCTTTTACTAAAATAGCAGCATCTTTTTCAACCACTGCCATTGCATTTTTAGTCTGATGATCTTCAGCAACATTGGGTGACGGAATAAAAATTGTTGGTTTACCTACAATACACAATTCAGAAATTGATCCTGCTCCGGCTCTACTTATAATCACATCTGCTGCTGCATAGGCTAAGTCCATTTTATTGATAAACTCTACCACATGCACACCATCTTTATCATTATACTTTTTATATTCTTTATAATACAGCTTACCTGTTTGCCATAGCACTTGCACATTTTGATCTAGCAACCACTGTATATTTTTTTCCACCAATTGATTGATAGCTCTAGCTCCTAAACTGCCTCCTAAAATCAATAACGTTTTCTGAAAAGTATTTAACTTATAAAGTTCTTGCCCTTCATTTCTTTTATCGGTAATTTCTAATAGGTCTTGACGTACAGGATTCCCCGTTTTTACAATTTTATCTTTAGGGAAAAACCGCTCTAAACCATCATAAGCCACACAAATAGTATTCACTTTTTTACTCAATAATCTATTGGTAATACCAGGGTAAGAATTTTGTTCTTGCACCAAGGTTGGTATTCCTTTACTATTTGCCATTTGCAAGGTTGGTCCTGAGGCAAACCCACCAGTACCAATCACCACATTTGGTTTGAATTTTTTTATAATTTTATTGGCATTCCACAAACTGCTTATCAATTTAAATGGAAATAGCAGATTTTTCAAGGTCAGCTTTCGCTGGATGCCCGTAATCCACAATCCTTTAATCTCGTACCCAGCTTGAGGCACTTTTTCCATTTCCATTCTATCCTTCGCTCCTACAAATAAAAATTTCGCATCAGGATGTCTTTTTTTTAATTCGTTTGCAATCGCTAATGCAGGATAAATATGACCTCCTGTACCACCTCCACTTATTAATATGTTTAATTGTTTGTTCAATGTTTTATGTTCAATATTCCGAGTTTTTAATTTCGGTCTTTTATCTTTTTTCTATTTTATTTTATTTAACACTTACCCAATCGCTTCATGTAAAATACTCAAAGGGTTATCATCATTTTTTTTCTTCTTCGTATTTATAATTTCTTCTCTTGCCGCACTAACACTTAACACAATACCTATCGCAAAACAGGTCATCCAAATAGAAGTACCACC
>JAJRPL010000265.1 GCA_024280815.1 Bacteroidota bacterium | reverse complement strand
TATATTCTCTTCTTCTTTATGTGCTGCATTGTCTTTTTCTCTCAATAAATGGTATCCTAAATAAGGAGTTACAGTCAATGCTATAAATAAAGATAAAATCATAGCTATGGAGGCTCCAATAGGCATCGGACTCATATATGGTCCCATCATGCCCGATACAAATGCCATTGGTAAAATTGCAGCAATTACGGTAAAGGTTGCTAAAATGGTTGGATTACCAACTTCATTGATCGCAAAAATAGCAGCTTGTTTAAAGGGCAATCGTTTCATCTTAAAATGTCGATGCATATTTTCTGCAATGATAATACTATCATCTACCACAATACCAACCACAAATACCAACGCAAAAAGTGTAATTCTATTCAAGGTATAATCTAACATATAATAGCTAAATAACGTCAACGCAAAGGTTAATGGTACAGAAAAGAACACCACTAAACCACCACGCCATCCCATAGCAAACATTACCAAAATGGTTACTGCTAAAATAGCTACACCTAAGTGTAATAGTAACTCTCCTACTTTATGAGAAGCTGTTTCTCCATAATTTCTAGTAATTTCAACATGTACATCATTCGGAATTAAATTCTGTTTTAAATGGTTAACTTTGGCTAGAATCTTCTCTGCAATTTTCATTGCATCAGCACCTTTAATCTTAGCAACAGAAAGAGTTACAGCTCCATATTCTGATTTGTAATCTGAGAATTTTTCATTGGCTCGCCCATAGCCAAAAGACACATAGCTTTTAGGAGTAGAAGCTCCGTCTTTAATCGTTGCTACTTGTTTTAAATATACGGGTAGATTTTTATTAACCCCAATAACTAAATTTTCAACATCTTCAACAGAGGTTAAGAAATTACCCGTACTTACCAAATACTCTTTATCATTTTCAACAAAAGCACCAGATTGTGACTGTTGGTTATTGGCTTGTATCATTTGCATTATGCCAATAGCATCAACACCATTTTCGGCCATTTTAGCTTTATCTAATACAACTTTCACCTGTCTATCTCTTCCTCCAATTTTTTTAGTGATAGATACATCTTTTATTTTTTCAACCTCATTTTTAAGTTCTCCGGCAATCTGTTTCAATTGAAAATCGTCATAATTAGCACTCCAAAGTGTAATTCCCAACATAGGTACATCATCAATAGCACGTGTTTTAATCAAAGGTTCTGTTACCCCTTGAGGAAACATATGTCTATTTTTCATCAACTCATTGTACAAGTTTACATAAGAGCGTTCAGTATCTTCACCAACATAAAATTGTACAATAATCATGGCTTGCCCATTCATTGCCATAGCATGTACATGTTGTACACCTTTAATATTAGAAATAATTTTTTCTAAAGGTTTTACCACACGGTTTTCTACTTCTGTAGGACTTGCCCCTGGATATGCTACCACAACATCAGCCATAGGCACAATAATTTGTGGTTCTTCTTCTCTTGGTATTAAAAAAGAACTATATACTCCAATAATCATTAGAGCTACCATCAATAAAATGGTCAGTTTTGAGTCGATAAATGCATTTGCAATTTTACCTGAAATTCCTTCGTTCATGTTTTTATATTTTTAGCGTTTACGGGCTATTCACTATATCTTTTTATGCTTCAACTGAATGAATCAGATACTGAAACTAGTTCAGCATAAAAAGGATGTCGTTGCTATCCCTAACGCAACAGTTAGTTTATTGAATTGACACTTTTACTCCGTTAAATAATTTTCCTTCAGCAGCTATTATGTATTGTTCATCTGAATTTAATCCAGATAACACTTCTACTTTATCACCAAAAGTTTTACCTAAACGCAACCAACGTAATAAAGCTGTGTTCTGTTTACTTACTGTATAAATTCCTTGTAATCCACCATTTTCAACTATTGCAGTTATTGGTATAAACACCTTAAATGTGCTTGCCTCTTCTTTACTTTTTTCAATAGGAAATTGTATTGTTGTGAACATACCAGATAAAATAGAACTATCAGTTTTTTCTAATGCTATTTTTACTAAGTATTGCCCTCCTGTATTTTTAGCAGAATTACTTTTTTCTATCACTTTACCTGTGATGGTTTTACCATTAGATTTTACTAGAACATCTACTTTCATTCCAACAGTAATTTTTGAAATATCGTTTTCAGCTACCATAGTAGTTACCTGTAATTTTGACGGTGCTTCTATACTTACCAAAGGCATTCCCGGATTTGCCATATCACCCATTTTCACAAAAGTATTGGTAACAACACCTGAAAAAGGAGCTCTAATATTAGCATATGAAAATTGAGCATTTACCTCATTTTTCATCTGTTTTGCACCTTCTAACCCAGCTTTTGCCATTTCAAAATGAGCGGTCATATCATCTAATTCTTTTTGAGAAGCACTCTGTTGTGAAAAAAGTTTCACATACCTGTCATAATCTTTTTTTGCACTGTTGTATCCAGCTTCAGCTTGTAAAATTGAAGCATTTACTTGAGCTGATTTTGCTTGTAAGTCTGCGGTATTAATACTCACCAATAGTTGACCTTTACGTACTTTTTGTCCCATTTTAACATTCATCTTAGCAACATACCCCATCATACGTGTACTTAAGTTGGCACTTTTTTCTGCTTCAACTTTTCCGCTAGCAACTACAAATGAATTGTTTATACCAGTTGTATCAATAGCACTTACTTTAACTATAACCGGAGGTGTATTATCTACAACTGATTTTTCTTCATGATTACCACATCCAACCATTAAAAGAGTTAAGGCGATAAAAGCAACGATATATTTATTATTTTTCATGTTTTTGTGTTTATTATTTTAGTTTGATATTTTTATTTTTTTGTTAAAAATTGTA
>JAJRPL010000264.1 GCA_024280815.1 Bacteroidota bacterium | reverse complement strand
CATATGCGAGGTAGGGTAGCATCAGTAAATTCAATGTTTGTAGGTTCTTCTAACGAATTAGGAGCTTTTGAAAGTGGTGTAACCGCAAAATTAATGGGTACAGTAACAGCAGTTGTCTTTGGAGGAACCATGACATTAATAACTGTAGTATTGACAGGAATCTTTTCTCCTAAATTTAGAAAATTAGACTTGCAAAAAGATATAGAAGCACATGAAAAAGAATAATTCATATTGTTGTTTTTCAATAATAACAGTATATTTATCGACATATATTAATCAATAGACAGAAGTATAATATGAAACCATTAAGTATTAAAGAAATTAATGAAATTGTACAAGGAGAACTTGTTGGTAATACCACCGAATTAATCATAGGTCCAGAACAGTTAGATAGAGCTTCAAACTCACATATTTCTTTTGTTGGGAGTACAAAATATATATCGTTATGGAACACCTCAAAAGCTAGTGTAGCTATCGTAAATGAAAATTTAACGATTGAACCAGGAGAGAACCGTGCGTTGATTAAAGTAAAAAATGCTGATTTAGCAATGGCAAAATTATTAGAAGCTTTTAATCCACCACCTCCACAATTCGATCATGATATTCATCCAACGGCAGTTGTAGACAGTTCAGCTAAGCTTGGTGATGATTGTAAAGTAGGAGCAGGTTGTTATGTGGGTAAAAATGTAATTTTGGGTGATGGAGTTATTTTATATCCTAATGTCACTATTATGGATGATACTCAAATAGGTCAACACACTATAATTTGGTCAGGTACTGTTATTAGAGAGCGTACAGAAATTGGTAGTTATTGTATTTTTCATACTAATGTGAGTATAGGTGCAGACGGATTTGGATATAGACCAAGTGATGATGGTAGAGGCTTGGTTAAAATTCCACAAATAGGAAATGTTATTATTGGAAACGCTGTAGAAATAGGAGCAAACAGTTGTGTAGATAGAGGGAAGTTTAGTGCTACAATTATAGGCGATGGATGTAAAATTGATAATTTGGTGCAAATAGGGCATAATTCCATTATGGGTCGTTCATGTATTATGGCAGGTCATAGTGGTTTAGCAGGTTCAGTTACTTTAGGTGACGGAGTAATTATTGGAGGCAGTGCGTCTATTAAAGATCATACAACCATACATTCAGGTGCTACAGTCGGTGCAGGCTCAGGTGTAGTAGGTGATATTGCAGCTGGAAAAACAGTATTGGGTTACCCTGCTTGTGACTCTAGAGACATGCTAAGACAATGGGTAGCGTTGCGTAAATTAGCAAAAAAATAAAAGAAAAATTTAAAAGTTCAGTAAAAACTATATATTTGTAAAATATTGTATAAAACAAGAATAATAAATACGAATGGCAAGAGCACAAGAAACCTTTGGAAAAAAGGAAAGAGAAAAGAAACGTTTAAAGAAACGTGAAGATAAAAAGAAAAGAAAAGAAGCACGTAAGTTAGAAGATAAAAATGATGAATTCATTTATGTTGATGAGTTTGGACAATTGACAAGTACTCCTCCTGACCCTACAAAAAAAATTAATAAAGTAGATGCAGAAAGTATTGTTTTAGGAATTCCTAAAAAAGAAGATCAAGAGCCTGAAGACCCTATCAGAAATGGTAAAGTATCATTTTATGATGATAAAAAAGGATTTGGTTTTATTCTAGATTTAGAGAATCAAGAAAAATATTTTGTTCATGTTAGTGGGTTAATAGATGACATTACAGAGAATGATAAAGTGACTTTTAAATTAGAGAGAGGTCAAAAAGGAATGAATGCAGTACGCGTAAAAAAACAATAGTTATATAAATAATAACTAAATTAAAATTAATATTTCGCAATTTTATTTTAAGGTAACATCCTTTAAAGTGTGTAAATAAAAAGTTATTCTGGAATATTTTGCTTCTATAAAAAGCAAAAAATATTCTGGAAATAACTTTTGAAGTAATTATTTTTAACTTTTTAAAACACACTTTAAAGGATGTTACCTTTTTAAATTGAGGTTATCTTAAAAATCGCTCAAATTAATTATTCTTAACTGATTTTATGTCTCTTGTGCAACGATTACCATTGTTCTCTGCTGGCTATTCTATTTCTGTTAATTCATAATTTGTACTTCTTCCACCAGCATTTTCTTTTAGCATTATTCCTTTTTCTATTAAATCTTGAATATCTCGTAATGCTGTGTCTTGGGAACATTTATTAATTTTCGCCCATTTTGAAGTGGTTAATTTTCCAGTGAAACCATCCAATAATTTATTAAGCATTCTTTTTTGTCTTTCGTTTTGTATTTCGGTTGCGTATGTGTTCCAAAATTTATGTTTATACAAGACCTTATTTAAAACGGTTTCAGATGATTTTATTGAATTCAATAGGCAATTTAGAAACCAAACTAACCAATCGGTAACATTTAAACTGCTTTGTTGTGTTTTTTCTAATATTTCATAATACGCTTTTCGTTCTAATCTTATTTGTGAAGACATACTGTAATATCTCTGTGGAATTCCGTCTGCCCTGGCTAAAAGCATATCTGTTATTGCTCTTGAAATCCTTCCGTTACCATCTTCAAAAGGGTGAATTGTTATAAACCAAAGATGTGCTATTCCTGCTTTAATTACAGGTTCAATTTTTTCATTTGAATTTAACCAATTTAAGAATAACTTCATTTCCTTTTCAATAACTTCAGAATTTGGTGCTTCAAAATGGACTTTTTCTTTTCCCATTGCTCCTGACACTACTTGCATTGGTCCAGTTGTGTCACTTCTCCAATTTCCAACTTTTATTTTATGCATTCCACTTCTTCCTGTTGGAAATAGTGAAAAGTGCCAATCGAACAATCTTTCCTTGGATAATTCAGTATTAAATTTCTGTGTTGCATCAATTAGCATATCCACAACTCCATCTACATTCCTTTCGGAATAAACAGAATTTTCAATTTGTATTCCCAACCTTATTGCTAATGAGGAACGAACCTGTTCTGCATCTAATATTTCCCCTTCAATTTCTGTAGATTTTATTACATCAATTGTCAAGGTTTCAAGTACGGCTTCATTTCTTAATTTAAATCCCAATGCTTCCATTTTTCCTACAATTTTCCCTTGTAGGTTTCTTACTTCACTTAATAAATCAATTAATAACTTATTATCCCATTCAAAATTTGGCCAATTTTCTTTTTGATGTATGTAGGGTTTAAACATTATTCTCCGCTTTATGTGCGACAAAGATATGGTTTATTCTCCGCATCTAAAAACATTCTCACTATTATTTGCGGTGATTATCAATTTTATTCTCCGCATTTTTTTGTTTTGGGCTGTTTGATAAGGCACGTTGTTTACAAAGTTAAAGGGACATTGTTTACACCATGTTTTGACTTAACCTTATTGATACTTGTTTATCTCTAATACTATTTTCATTAAAGAAACCTAAAAATACATTTCTATAAAATACTTTCCAAATTCCATTGCCTATATTTTCAATTCCTACATATTTTCCTTTTAAATCAGCTGTTAAATATACCCAATAATAAGACTTCCATCGTATGGCTCCATTTTGAGTTACTTTTAAAACTTTTAAGTTTGTATCATAATCAAATTTGGGTATCCTTTCAGGAAAAGGTCTAGTAGAAAATCGGTGTACAGAAGCTGGTGTTTTCATCCCTAAAGCTTCGTGTGGTCTTATGTTATTATATTCCTTTACAAAGTGATTTAAACGCCTCTGTTGTGCTTTTAAATCATAAGCAGAAGGTTTAGCACAGGAAGCTTTTAAATCACGATGCATACGTTCATGTCTCCCATTTTGTTCAGGATGTGCAGGGTCAGAAAATACGGGCATAATACCTAGTTCTATAAACCAATAAGAGAGTCTGGTAAATCGTTGTATAGCTCGTACAGAACCAAAAGGACTTCCATTATCTGTATGTACTTGCTGAGGAATACCATATTTTCTAAAAACCTTTGTAAACTCTGCCTTAGCAGCTTTTAATGTTTCTTTGTATTGTCCTTTTGCAGTGAATAAAAATCTACTTTTGGAGTCTGCTATGGTTAGTGGATGACAATAGATTTTATTGCCCATTAAAAACTTTCCCTTGTAGTCTGCACTCCATACTTCGTTACATACTTTTGGATCGAAAATAGGATATACAGGCTTGACTCTTTTAATTCTCTTTTGAGGTTTAACCAATCCATTTTTAAACAAAATATTATGAACCGTAACCACACTTGGAATATCTTTTCCATCACAATGGTTAAACAATAATATTCTGATTTTTTTAGCACCCCAAAGAGGATGCTTTTCTTTTAACTTTAAAATACTTTTTTCAACAACTTGTTTGGTCTTGTTGGGGTGCGTTTTTGGATTTGATTTTAGCTCTTTGAGGCCTTCTATTCCAAAATTTTCATACCGATGAATCATTTTGTAAGCTGTAGGACGAGAAATTTCAAATGCTTTACATAATTCTGTGATGGTATACTTTCCTGTTATCCATTCACAAATAAATTCTACTTTTTGTTCCATTTTTGTGTTTACTTTCCAAGGCATAATAATCTGTTTTTTAAACAAATTATACGTCTTAAAAGTGTAAACAAGGTGACTTTAACTTTGTAAAGGAGGTCCCTTTACCGTACCTGACTTACTGGCAACGGTTAGGCTAAGAAATCGTAGGGGAGTTTGGAACTCTGCCCTTTCAATTTAGTACTTAGCCGAAGCAAATATTTTTATAATTAATTTTCTTTTTTCGTTATCAAAATTTTGGTTTGGCGGTTTTCAATCGAAGCACTAGACTTCCAATTTAGCACCAAAACCCCTATGTTTTTTAGCCATTGTTACCTGCTGGCTTTTCTATTCTTTTATTCATTTTCTTGTTCAGTTCCGCAATATGGACAAAATGAAAACCCTTCATCAAGTCTATTATTACATTTTTCGCAAAGTGTAATTTGTTCAATTATAGATTTAAAAGGAATACTTGTTTTAAAGGTTAAATTATCGGGAATCTCCTTTAAAAAACTTGACTCATTTCCTTTTTCAGTTAATAAAAACAATTCATCTTTTGCCCTTGTTATTGCTACATAAAAGAGCCTTCTTTCTTCTTCAAGTAATATATCGTGATTAGATTCTTTAATTACTTGATAAATCCTGTCTTCCATCCAAATATCTGGAAAACCTCCATTTCCTTGAGTTAAACCGATAATAAAAACAGCTTTTGCTTCAAGACCTTTAGATGAGTGAATTGTCTTGCCCGAAACATAGATTCTTTCTTGCCTAAATCTCTCAAAATATGGGTTGTACATTTTACTCCTACGATACAAGAATAAGATATCTTCTTTCAAATAACCTTTTTTCTTTAATTGATTGACTTTATCAACTACATATTCAATGTTTTCTGCTTCATTTTTTCCTGCATAAATATGAATTTTGCTATTTGACTTTTTAGAAGATGTAATGTCTTTTTCGACCTTAAATTTATTGTGTTTAATAACTTCATTACTTGCTCCAACAATATTTTCAGTACTTCTATAATTCATACTCAACTTAATTGTTTCTGCATTTTTAAAATGCTTATTGAAATTTACAATGTAATCTACATTAGAGCCTCTAAATCCATAAATACTCTGCCAATCATCTCCTACACAGAAAAGTTGATTATTGTCTGTTAGTAAAAGTTTAATTAATTCAACTTGAAGATTATTTACATCTTGAAATTCATCAACTAAAATATATTCATACTTTCTTCTAAATTTATCTGCTATTTCTTGATGATTTTTAAAAAGGGATATAGTGCTAATTATCATATCGTTAAAATCGAGATATGATTTATTGGTGCAATAAGTTTTGTATTTTGAGATTATTGGAACAGCAAGAGTATAAAAATCTCGTACTCGTTCGTGTTGGTCTTTTTGTGATTTGTTAAGGATAAATTCAGATGAAAAATTTTCAACTTTTACCATATCGACAACACGCATAGTTTGTCTTAAAAAATCTTTTATTTCTTTATGATAATACTTAAATTCTTCTTCAAAGGATAAAGCACTTGTAAAATGATAATTTGCAGGCAACCTATTTTTTATTATTCTTTCGAGCACCAAATTAAATAGAGTAGTGTCTTTTGTTTGTGATTCAAAAGTTTTTACTAAAAGTTTGTTTGCTTTTTTGAATTGAAGTTCTTTCCCTTTTGTTGGATAACTCAAATCGCTGACGTGTTCGAGATATAAATTTGCTTCAGGAATATAAAAGTCAGGTTTAAAGTCAAAATCTTTAAAATTTACATTTGGTTCATATTCAAATTTGATACTATGTCTATAAAGCCAATCTGAAATATATTGTTCGGATTTGGAACGTACTTTTGTCCCATTAAGTGAAGTGTAAAATTTTCCGTCTTTTGGAAAAGATGTTTTTTTATTTTCGATATGGATTTTATCTACCATATAGTCTAAAATGTACCTTTTTAGATTCAATAAATATTCATTCATTTCACAATTTTCTATTAAAATTTTGTGAATAATTTCAAATGAAGTTTCTGTTGCTGAAAATTTGGCAAAATCATCATTAATGACTTTACTATCTGTAATAATTTTAAATTTATTGTCAAATTCATTTACCCCAAAGTTTCTCATTATACCATAACATAAGCTATGAAATGTCTTTAGAGTTAGATTATCAATCCACCTATGCTTTTTTGTAAAAAAATATCTTTCGGTATCTTTTTCTTTTGAAGTTTTGTTTTTGTCGGCAAGGATTTCAGCATATTCTTCTGTTTCATCTGCTGAAATTATCAATCTATCCAACATTTCATTTGCTGCATTTTTGGTAAAAGTAATGGCTAAAATATTTGCTGGATTTACTCCCTTCTCTTCAATTAGATAAATCAATTTTTGAAGAAGTGTTTTTGTTTTCCCTGAACCTGCACCTGCAAGAACCAACAATCTTTTGTTTTCACTAACAACTGCTTTCCTTTGATTTTCGTTTAATCCACTTAAATCTGTTTTAGTTTCTTGCATATACTTTATTTTCTACCAAAATCAGCAGGAATTTCTCCCCAAGCTTTAGTTTCCCATTTAATTATTTCGTTTGTAATCTCATTTGATTTTAACCAAGAAATTGCTCTTTCCATTAATTTGAAAGAATCTTCATTTTCTTCATTCTTTTCTAATTTTGTTCTTTGTGTTTTCTTTTTTACCCAACTCATTGCAATTTTACTATCTGTATAAATAGGACGAGGGTCATTAATCTTTTTCATATGTGCAACTGCGTGTACTAATGCTAAAAACTCGCCTACATTATTAGTTGAATTTTTGAAAGGACCCATTTTAAAAATTATTTTTTTAGTCTTAGTTTCAACCCCTTGATATTCCATTAAACCTGGGTTTCCACTACAAGCTGCGTCTACTGAAATGGTTTCTAAGTTTGGTTCGCCTATTAGCTTTATTTGGTCAGGCGTCAATTCACTTTCAAAGATAGTTTTACCTTTATAATCTTCATACTCTCCAGAGTATGCTTCCTTAGCTAACTCTAATGTTTTAAATGATTTATATTTTGCACCTTTAAAGCCGTGAATAGAATTCTTACATTCTTCCCAAGATTCTAATACCCCTGTTTTTGAACCACTCCAAACTACATAATATTTTTTCTTTTTTTTGCCATTCTTTAATTCTGGGTCTTGTTTTGTGCTTCCAAGTAACGTCAAATTTTAAGTACTGATATTCAGCAAGTTGTTAAATCCAACATCTTCAGGTTTAATTTCAAATTTAGCAATATTTCTTTTAATTCTATTTACCATTTTTAGTTTTCTTTTTTGGTCAAGGTATAAATATTCTGT